>NZ_JBIWLW010000019.1:0-177965 GCF_044766385.1 Streptomyces sp. NPDC102274
CCGTTGACTCTGCCGGAGCGTGGCGCGGTTCAGGTGCAGGTCGCCGTCGGTGTCCCCGACGAATCGGGCCGGCGTTCGGTGGGGATCTACTCCCGCTCGGAGGACACGTCGAACGTGTCGGACGTGTTGGACGCACCCTGGACCCAGCACGCCACAGGTTCGCTGGCCGGCCGTTCCGAGGGGGCGGACTCCGGCTTCGACGCGACGGTGTGGCCGCCGACCGGTGCCAAGTCTCTGGATGTCGAGGGTTGCTATGAGCGGTTCGAAGAGCTGGGCTTCGCCTATGGTCCGGTGTTCCAGGGGCTGCGGGCGGCTTGGCGGCGTGATGGTGAGATCTTCGCGGAGGTGAGTCTTCCGGAGGGTGCGGAGGGTGACGCGGCCGCGTTCGGTCTGCATCCGGCCCTGTTGGACGCGTCTCTGCATGCTTCGCTTCTGGCGGGTGACGGTGATGGTGATGGGGGCGGTGGTGGTCTGCCGTTCTCGTGGGTGGGTGTGTCGTTGCATGCGGTGGGTGCGTCGGCGTTGCGGGTGCGGTTGGCGCCGGTCGGTAAGGACGCGGTTTCCGTGGCCGCTGCCGACGCTTCCGGTCAGCCGGTCGTGTCCGTCGACTCGCTGCTCGTACGGGCCGTGTCGCGCGAGCGGCTGAACGGCCCCGGGGGTGCGGGCCGGGACTCCCTGTTCGGTGTGGAGTGGACGCCGGTGACGGCCATGGCCGAGCCGGACGCTCCCGAGTCCGTCGTGATCCTCGGACCGGACGCCTTCGGGCTCGCCGGCGTACTGGCGAAGGACGGTACGTCCGGTACGAGCGTCGAGGCGTACGTCGATCCGGCGTCGCCGGCGGCCGGGGACACCCCGGTGCCGGATGTCGTGCTGGTGCCCGTCCTGGGCGAACCGGACGGTGCCGAGGCAGATGCCGTGCCCGGCTCGGTGCGCGAGGTCGTCTCCCGGGCGCTGGGGCAGCTTCAGTGGTGGCTGGCCGAGGAGCGGTTCGCCGGGTCGCGGCTGGTGTTCGTCACGCGGGGAGCGGTGGCCGTGGACGGCGGTGCTGTCGCCGACTTGGCGGCGGCCTCCGTATGGGGTCTGGTGCGGTCCGCGCAGTCGGAGAACCCGGGCTGCTTCGGGCTGCTGGACCTCGACCCGGCGGATGACGCCGCCGCGTGGGCGCCGCTGGCTCGGGCTCTCGGTTCCGAGGAGCCGCAGTTGGTGCTTCGAGGGGGCGAGATCAGGGCCGCCAGGCTGGATCGCGTAACCCTTCCGGAGCCCGTCACCCCGGCCGACGGGGAGACCGGAGACGGACAAGCGACAGGAGAGAGCTGGGAGCGGGGCGGCACCGTACTGATCACCGGCGGAACCGGCGGTCTGGGCGCCGTACTGGCCAGGCACCTGGTCGCGGAACGCGGCGTACGCCAGCTGCTGCTGCTCAGCCGCCGAGGTCCCGGCGCCGAGGGCGCGGGAGCGCTCGTCGAGGAGCTGGAGCGGCTCGGAGCCGAGGTCACGGCCACGGCCTGCGATGTCGCCGACCGGGAAGCGCTGGCCGAGGTGCTGGCCGCCGTACCCGCCGCACATCCGGTCTCGGCGGTCGTACACGCCGCCGGCGTGCTGGACGACGGCGTGATCGGTTCGCTGACGCCGGAGCGGTTGGTCACGGTTCTGCGGCCGAAGGTGGACGCGGCGTGGCATCTGCACGAGCTGACGCGGGATCTTGGTCTGTCGGCGTTTGTGGTGTTCTCGTCGGTGGCCGGTGTGTTCGGTGGTGCGGGGCAGGGCAATTACGCGGCGGCCAATACGTTCCTGGACGCTTTGGTGGCGTGTCGGCGGGCGGAGGGTTTGCCGGGTGTGTCGCTGGCGTGGGGTCCGTGGGATCAGGCGGGCGGGATGACCGGGTCGGTGAGCGAGGCGGACATGCTGCGCCTGGCACGCTCCGGGATGCCGCCGCTCTCCGTCGAGCAGGGCGTCACGCTCTTCGACGCGGCGGTCACCGGCTCGCGGGCGTTGGTGCTGCCCGTACGGCTGGATCTGGCGGCCCTCCGCGCCCAGGGTGAGATCCCGGCTCTGCTCAGCGGTCTGATCCGTACTCCGTCACGGCGGTCGGCGACGGCCGCTCCGCGGTCGGCCGAATCGCTCGGGCAGCGACTGACCGGACTGACCGATGAGGAGCGTCGTGACGTTCTGCTGACGCTGGTCCGCGATCAGGCGGCCGTGGTGCTCGGACACGCGGACGGGACGGCCGTCGGCGCCTCGCGGCAGTTCCAGGAGCTGGGCTTCGACTCCCTGACGGCGGTGGACTTCAGGAACCGGCTGAACGCGGCCACCGGGCTGCGCCTGCCGGCCACCCTGCTGTTCGACTACCCCACCCCGGCCGCGGTCGTGGACCATCTCCACTCCCAGCTGGTGACCGAGGAGGTCACCGGGGCCGGATCGGTGCTCGCCGTTCTCGACCAGTTGGAGAAGGCGATCACCGAGATGACCGTCGACGCACAGGAGTTCAAGCACGTCGCCGGGCGCATCGAGGTGCTCAGGACGAAGTGGGCCGCGTTGCGGCAGGAGTCGGCGAACGGCTCAGGCGAGTTCGATCTGGAGGCGGCGTCCGACGACGATGTGTTCGCGCTCCTCGACGACGAACTCGGCCTGTCCTGAACCGAGGCGCCTCCGGGAAACCGCGGGGGCTCCGGGAAGCGGCACGGTCCGCCTCCCGGAGCCCCGGCCGGCCGGGGCGTCGTAGGCGGTTCCTTCACTCCCGGGTGGGTTCCGTCACCGATGTCCATACAGAGACTAGGGAATTTCCCACTGTCCGTCCTAGTGGAATGGGGTGGTCGGTCACCGGGCCGGCACGTGGCGGTCGATGAGAGTGCGAGTCGGACGACGTGAGTCATCCACCCACTCTGTTGGGTAGGAGTGCCGCATGGAACGTTCGGTCGCTTCGGCGAGATCACGGCGCGCGCGGCGTGCAACGTCCCGTCATATTCCACTGTCACCGGCCCGGAGGCCCGGATCGCTGCGCGGTCCGGATCGCCCGGCCCACCGCTAGGAGGATGCAACACGATGACGACGTCCACCGAGGAGAGCCTCTGGGCGCGGTGCTTCCATCCAGCACCGGCCAGCTCGGAACAACTCTTCTGTTTCCCCCACGCGGGTGGCTCGGCGTCTTTCTACTTCCCGGTCTCCGCGCAACTGTCGTCCGTGGCCGAGGTGTTCTCGGTCCAGTACCCCGGCCGTCAGGACCGGCGCAAGGAGACCAGCCCTGGCGACCTCGGGGTCATGGCCGATCAGATCTACGAGGCGTTGCGCAAGCAACTCCGCGCCCGGCCGACCACGTTCTTCGGGCACAGCATGGGCGCGACGATCGCTTTCGAGGTCGCGCGGCGGTTCGAGGCCGATGGCGGCGAACTCTCCCATTTGTTCGCCTCCGGTCGGCGTGCCCCGTCGCGCCACCGGGCCGAGAGCGTGCACCAGCGCGACGACGACGGCATCGTCAGTGAACTGAAACTGCTGTCCGGTACGAACACGGCGCTGCTCGGCGACGAGGAGATCCTGCGGATGATCCTCCCGGCGATCCGCAGTGACTATCGGGCCATTGAGACCTACCGCTGCGATCCAGCGACGCGGGTCCGGGTCCCGATCTCCGCGCTGACCGGCGACAACGACCCGAAGACCACGCTGGACGAGGCCGAGGACTGGCGTGGCCACACCACGGGAGCCTTTGACCTGAAGGTCTTCCCCGGCGGGCACTTCTTCCTCAGCTCACAGGCGCCGGCGGTGATCGGGCTCCTGCGGAAACATCTCTCCACTCAGGCATAGTCCGCCGATCCGGGCCGAGCGACCGCTTCCGCCGAGCGACCGATCTCGCTGAGCGAGCGATTCCGAGGAGAGACCGGGCTCACCGAGCGGCCGATCCGTCCGCGTCGCCCACCTCTGTGATCAGGGGCTCCGAGTGGTCAACACCCCTCGGTGATCGACACCTTCGGGTGGTGTGTGATCCCTGATGGGCTTCTAGCGCCAGTGATGGCGCGATTCCGCTTGTCGCTCTGCAAGGATGTCTTCTTGTGCGGTCATCCGGATGATCCGGTTATCCGGACATCCGGGTTTCCGGAGTGGGGTGTTGCCCGGAGTGCGGGCGGCTCTCCGGGCGGGCTTGTCACCAACTCCCGGACGGCGCAATGGCGTCCAGCGGACAGTAGTGCTTGATCCAGTTCGCGCTGGGTAGTCCCCAAGTGCCGAAACGGGCCTGGTGGGCTTCGTGGGTTGCGGGATCTTGTGATCATGTAACCTCGCGCCGCCGATCGTGGAACGTTCAGCTGTTTTTGCGAGATGTGCGGGATGTGCGGGATGCGTCGGCGAGTCATCGCGCCGTTGTGTCCCCCGAGAGGCGAGGAGACCATGATGCTGGAACAGGCCGACCTCTCCGGTTTGTCCAGCACCCTGGTCGGTCGCGCCGGCGAGCTGCGGATACTGAGCCGCCATGCCGAGGCCGCGCGCGCCGGACGTGCGGGCCTGGTGATGCTGTCCGGTCCCGCGGGCATAGGGAAAACGAGTCTTCTGCGGGCGTTCCTCAGGAGCGACGCGTGCCGCGACATGGCCGTGCTGTACGGATCGTGCGGCGAAGTCGCCGCGGGCGCGGGATACGGCGGCGTACGGGAGCTGTTCGGCTCGCTGGGGCTCAGCGGTGAGGACGCCAAGAACTCCCCGCTGCTGCGCGGCCTCGCCCGTCGCGCGCTGCCCGCCCTCACGGCCGGACCATTCGAGCAGGAGACGTCGGGCGCGTCCGCCGCCTATCCGGTGTTGCACGGGCTGTACTGGCTCGCGGCGAATCTGATGGTGGACCGCCCGCTCGTGCTCGTACTGGACGATGTGCACTGGTGCGACGAACGCTCCCTGGGCTGGGTGGACTTCCTGCTGCGGCGCGCGGACGATCTGCCGCTGCTGGTGGTGCTCGCCCACCGCAGTGAGGCCGAGCCGGTCGCGCACCCCGCGCTGGCCGACATCGCCGCGCAGCGCCGGCCCGCCCTGATGCGGCTGGGGCCGCTCACGCACGCCGCCATAGACGAGATGGTTCGGCAGATCTTCCAGGCGCCCGTCGAACCATCCTTCACCGAGCGCGCCGCCGCCGTCTCCGGCGGCAACCCCCTGACCCTCAGCCGGCTCCTGGGCGAACTGCGCGCCGAGGGGGTGCAGCCCGACGAGAAGGGCGTACGGAGAGTCGCCGAGGTGGGCGGCCAGGTGATCGCGTCCTCCGTGAGCGCGCTGCTGGACAATCAGCCGCTCTGGGTGCGGGAAGTGGCCAGGGCGATCGCGGTCCTCGGCGAGGAGTCCCCCGATCTGGTCGGCATGCTCGCCGATGTGCCCCCCGCGCTCGTCACCGAGGGCGTTGTGTCCCTGCGGCGCGCCGAGGTGCTGGCGGCGGACCGGGCGGACCTCGTGCACGACGTGGTGCGCTCGGCCGTACTGGAACCCCTCGGCGCCGAAGCGCTGGCCGGTCTGCGTACCAGAGCCGCCCTGCTGCTGAGTGACGCGGGCAGGCCCGCCGAGGAAGTCGCGGGCCTGCTCATGCTGTTGCCCGCCCTGACCCAGCCGTGGATGCCCGCGGTGCTCCGTGACGCGGCCGTCAAGGCCGAGGTGCGTGGCGCTCCCGAGGCCGCGGTGCGCTATCTGCACCGTGTGCTGGAGGTGGAACCGGACAGCGTCCCGGTACGCATCCAGATGGCCACGTCCCTGGCGGAGATCAATCCGACGGAGGCCATCCGGCTGCTGGAGGAAGCGCTGTCGCTGGCCGACGACCCACGCGCCAGGGCGATGGTCGGCGTGCGGTACGGAATGGTCTGCCTGGCCGTTCAGCGGTCGCCCGCGGGCGTACGGGTCCTCGAAGAGGTCCTCACGGAGCTGGAGGCCGCGTTGGGGCCCGGCCCGGATCCCGCCGACCGTGAACTGCGCACGCTCGTCGAGTCGGTCCTGCTGATCGTCGGGATGGACGAGAAGTCGACAGTCTCCGCGACCCTGGACCGGGCCAGGCTGCTGACGGCGCCGCCCGGTGATACGCCGGCCCAGCGCCAGATGCTCTCGATGATGACCGTACTGACCGCGATGGAGGGCCGCTCGGCGGACCGGACGGTCGAACAGGCCCGCCGCGCGCTGAGTTCACCCGGCGTGGAGCGGGAGAGCTGGCCGCTGCTCGCCTCGTCATTCGCGCTCAGCCTCGCCGACGAGGTCGAGGAAGCGCTGGACGCGCTGGACCGCACGCTCCGGCACAGCCAGGAAAACGCCGCCGTCTGGACCTTCGTACTCGCGCTGTCCACCCGCGCCCTGGTGCTGCACGGCGCGGGCGCGTTCCCCGACGCGCTGGCCGACGCACAGACGTCCATCGAGATCATCGGCGAGGAGAAATGGGGTGACGGCGCCGCGCTCCCGCAGATCGCACTCGCGACGATGCTGATCGAACGGGGCGAGGCCGCACGGGCCGAGGAGGTGCTCCGCGGTATCAAACGGGGCGGCCTCGACCGGTTCGTCATCGAGTACCACTGGGCGCTGATGGCGCGGGCCCGGGCCCGATGGGCGCTCGGCGACGGGGAGGCGGCTCTCGGTCTCTACCTCGAATGCGGCAGTTCGCTGGGGGAGTCCCGGTTCAGCAATCCCGCGTTTCTGCCGTGGTGGTCCGAGGCGGCCTGTCTGCTCGCGATCATGAACCGCGGCGACGAGGCCCGGGAGATGACCGAGTACGGCGGCGAGCTGGCCCGGCGGTGGGGCACCCCCCGCGCCCTCGGGCTCGCCGCGCTCGCCCGCGGCGTGATCGCCCCTGGCGGCACGGGCATCGAAGCGCTCACCGAATCGGTCCTCACCCTGGCGGGATCGCCCGCCAGGGCGGAGCACGCCAAGGCGGAACTGGTCCTCGGCCGCACCCTGCTGAAGACCGGCGACCAGCGTGGCGCCCGTGAGCATCTGCGGACCGCCACCGACCTCGCCCAGCGCTGCGGAGCCCTCGCGCTCGCCGGAGTCGCCCGCAGGCTGCTGGTCACCGCCGGCGGCCGGACGCGGAAGATGAGCGCCTCACCGCTCGACATGCTGACGGGAATGGAACGCAGGGTGGCCGGCCTCGCCGCCGCGGGTGCCAGCAACCGCTCGATCGCGGAGACCCTGTTCGTCACGGTACGCACCATCGAGACACATCTGACCAGCGTGTACCGGAAACTGGGCGTGAGCGGGCGCACCGAACTGGGCGCCGTTCTGCGCACGCCCGACATCCCCGATGGGCAACCACCGGGCTGGGTATCCGAATCACGCTGGCGACGCTGAGGCGAACGGGGCAAGGCGGTGCGTGTGACTGGCCGGAACAACAATTGTCCGAGCACGCGGTCCCCTGAGTGGACGCACGGACCGGACATCCAAAGAGACGCGATGGACCTGCTCGAACGGGGCCGCGAGCAGGCGGCGCTGACCTCCCTGCTCACCTCGCTGGGCGGAAGACGCGCGGGCATCGTGACCCTGACCGGCAGACCGGGCCTCGCGCAGAACGCGCTGCTGAGATGGGCAGCCCGGAGCGCCGAGGACCGTGGACTGCGCGTGCGGCACGCACAGGCGGCCCCGGCCGAACGCGACGTGCGCTACGGCGTGATCGCCCAACTCATGACATCGCCGACGGGCCAGGCCGAGGACGGTCCGGCCGGCGGCTCGCTGCGGGAACTGCTGGAGCACCGGCATCCCGATCCGCTGCCCGGACTCGACGGAACCTTTCACTCCGCACAGAAGATGCCTACCCTGCTGGTGATCGAGGACACCCAATGGCTCGATCCCGCCTCCCTGCGCTGGCTGCACGCGCTGGTCCGGCGGCTGACCCCGGACACACCGGTCGCGGTGCTCGCGAGCGGCAGCGGCGTGTCGGCCAAGGGCCGGGACTGGCTCGGCCTGCTGCCCACCTCCCCGGTGCCCGTCAAAGAGCTCGTGCTGCGCGGCCTGACCGAGCGCGGCGTCGCCACCGTGGTGGAGACGGTCTGCGGCACCCAGGGCGACCAGCGGTTCACCGCGACGGTCGCGGCGGCCACCGAGGGCAACCCCGCCGTACTGCGCGATGTGCTGTGCCAGTTCATCGACCAGGGCCATGAACCGGTCGCCGCCCGGCTGCCCGAGCTGCGTACGATCACGGCCGCCGTCGTCGGCGACCACGCGACGCGCGCGCTGAACGGCCTGCCCGCCGAGGCCGTCGCGCTGCTGCGGGCGCTGGCCGTCTGCGGCGAACTGCTCAGCTTCCCCCTGGTCCGCGCACTGGCCGGGCTGAGACCCGTACGCGGCCAGGAACTGCACGTGATGCTGGAGGCGGCCGGACTCACCGTCTCCGGGGGAACGAGGACACAGGTACGCCACCCCACGGTGAAGGCCCGGGTGCTGGAGGACATGGCCACCGACGAACGGGCCCAGCTGTACTCCCGCGCCGCCGAACTGGCCCACCGGGCCTGGGCGAACGACGAGGACGTCGCCCAGATCCTGCTCCGTACGCCGCCGCTGGGAGCCCCCTGGGTGGTCAGCACGCTGCGCGAGAGCTTCGCCGCCGCCCTGGACACGGAAGACCACGGCCGCGCCGCCGCCTATCTCTCCCGCGCCCTGCGCGAACCCCTCGAACCGCGCGAGCGCGCCCGGCTCACGCTGGAACTGGCCGCCGCCGAAGCGATGTCGGCGCCCCTGGCGGGGGACCGAAGGCTCGGTGAACTCGTCAGGGCCGGCAGCGGCGCCCCCGAAGGACTGCGGGCCCGCGCCGTCGACCTCGGACTCGCCCGCGGCAACAGCGACTGGGCACGCCACGCGGTGGCCGAGGCGCTGTCCGATGTCCGGCCGGGCGAACGCGACAGCCTGATCGCGCTGTTCTGGCTCGCCGACGAGTGCCGGGACGACACCGAGCCGATGGTGCCCGAGGTGCCCGCTCTGCCCGAGCGCCTCTCGACCCCCGAGCAGAGCGGTGTACGCGCCTGGCAGTTCGCCGTCCGCGGCGAGGACCTGGAGACGACCAGGACGCTGGCCCGCGCCGCCCTCGCGGGCGACGGCGCCGACACCCCGCTGGTACTGCCCCGGCTCGCCGCCTGCCGGGCCCTGATCCTGACCGATGACCACGAAGAGGCCCAGGCGGAGCTGGACGCGCTGCTCACCGTCGTACGGCGCGGCCACCACAGGGCGGCCACCGCGCGGATCCTGACGGCGCGCGCCGAACTGTCCCTGCGCGCGGGCCGGTTCGACGCCGCCGAACGGGACGTCGAGGCCGCCGAACGGGCCCTGCCCGTGTCGAGCAGGCATCCGCTCCTCACCCCGAGCCTGACGGCCCTGCGCATCGTGACCGCGGTGGAAGCGGGTCGCCAGGGGTACGCGCGCTCGCTCGCCGCCGCGCCCACGCAGCCCGGAGCGGAGGAGGGCGTCGCCTGGTCCGTCCTCCTCTTCGCCAGGGCGCGCGTGGCCGCCGTCGACGGACGCTGGACCGAAGCGATGGAGCTGGCGAAGGAGAGCGGACGGCGGCTGCTGCGCCGGCAGTGGAGCAACCCGGCGCTGCTGTGCTGGCGCCCGCAGGCGGCCGCGGCCTGTTACGCACTCGGCGACCGCGAGGAGGCGGCGCGGCTGAGCCGGGAGGAACTGAGGCTCTCCCGTCGGTGGGGCTCGGCGAGCGCGGTCGGCCTGGCCGAGCTGTGGACCGCCCCGATGACCGGCGTCGGCGGCAGGCCCGTGGTCGGCGCCCGCGAGGCGGTCCGAGTGCTGCGCGACTCACCCGCCCGGCTGTCCCACGCGTGGGCGCTGGCCCGACTGGCCGCCTGCGAGCTGGAGGAGGGCGACAGCCGGGCCGCCGCGCTCTCCCTCGCCGAGCTCTCCGCGTTCGCCACGGCCTGTCCGCAGGGCCGGCTGGCAACGGCGGTGCGCCGGCTCACCGAACGGCTGGAGAGGCCGGCCGGGCCGGTGACCCCCGCCCTGCCCCGGGAGTGGACCACGCTCTCCGAGGCCGAACAGCGCACCGCGACCTTCGCCGGACGCGGCCACGGCAACCGCGAGATCGCGGAACTTCTCTCCGTGAGCAGACGCACCGTCGAGCTGCGACTGAGCAACACGTACCGAAAGCTTCGTATCACCGGGCGCGAGGAACTGTGCGTGCTGGTGCGGAACATGGGAGAACGGCCGAGCGATGCTTCTTGAGCGGGAGTCGGAACTGGCGCGGGTGGGGGCCGCGTTGAGCGCCGCCGACGGGGGCACCTCATCGGTGTTACTGCTGTCGGGCCCTCTCGGCATCGGAAGATCCGCCCTGCTGCGGCAGCTGCCCGGAGTCGTCTCCGGCACGGACGTACGTGTCCTGCGGGCGAACGCCGCCCCGATGGAGCGGGACTTCGCGTTCGGCGTGGTCCGGCAGCTGCTCGACAGCCTGTTCTCCAGTGCCTCGCGGGCGGACCGCGAGCGCTGGGCGCGCGAACCGGACCGGGCCACCGGCCTGATGTTCGGCGCCGACGATATTCCGTCCGGCCGCCCGCTCGCCGAAGACATGCCGAGAGGGAACACGCACGGGGGCGCGGGCGCCGGAGGACCGGCCGGCGCCGCGTCCGAGGCGACTCTGCACGGCCCGCGCTCGCTCCTCGCCGACATCAGCGCACACGCCAGGCTGCTCATCCTCGTGGACGACCTCCAGTGGGTGGACGTCCCCTCCCTGCGCTGGCTCGCCTACCTCACCAAACGGCTGCGGGGCCTGCGCGTCGTGCTCGTCTGCACGCTCCGGGACGGGGACCACGGCGCCGGACACGCCCTGGTGCGCGAGATCGCCGCCGCCTCGACCCAGATACTGCGCCCCGCCCCGCTGTCGCGCGACGCCACCCGGGACGTGATCCATGAACGGTCCGGCGTGCCCGGACACGAGGAGTACGTACGCGCCTGCCATGAAGTGACCGGCGGCAACCCGCTGTTCCTGATGTCCGTACTGCTGGGCATGGAGACACGGGGCCACGCGCCGACCGCCGACCACGCCGACCAGGTACGCGCCCTGCGGCCCGCGGGGCTGCGGGAGCGGCTGGCGAGCAATCTGAGGACCCGGCCACAGGCGGTACGTGACACGGCCGCGGCGATCGCCGCCTTCGGCGGTCACGGAGACCCCGCGCTCATCACGGAACTCGCCGGACTGGACGAGATCGGCTTCGGCGCCGCCCGGCGCGCACTCCTCGAAGCGGGGCTGCTGGCCGACACGCGCGAACCGCGCTTCATCCACCGCGTCGTCCAGGACGCCATCGAATCCGCGATGTCCGTGGCCGAACGCGAGCGCTGGCACGCCGCCGCCGCGGACCTGCTGTACCGCAGCGGCCGTCCCGCCGAGCAGGTCGCCGCCCATCTGATGGCCGTCACCACCTTCGGCCGCCCCTGGTCGGCGATGGTGCTGCGCGGCGCGGCCGACACCGCGCTGCGCCGGGGCGCGCCGGAGACCGCCGCCCGCTATCTGCGCCGCGCGCTGCTCGGCCACCGCCCCCAGGACGAGAGCCGGGCCAGACTGCTGGTCGATCTGGCCACCGCGGAGCGGGGGTTCGACCCCGAGGCGTGCCGGCGCCACATCGTCCAGGCGATGCCCCTGCTGGCCACGGTCGGGGACCGAGCCGCCGCCGCGCTGCGTATCCCGCCGCCGCTGCTCGACGCCGTGGCCCCCTCCACCGCCGCGCTCCTGCGCGGTGTCAGTGACGAACTCGGCCCGCCCGCCGAACTGGACGGGCCGGCACGGGAGATGGCCCTGCGGCTCGAAGCCCGGCTCAGGCACTGCGGGCACGAGAACCCCGGAGAACTCGCCTCGGCCATGGAACGCCTGCGCGAGCTGGGGGAGGAGCCACCGCTCGGCTCCGCGGCCGAACGCGAGCTGATGGCCGTACTCCTCTTCTCCGGCGCTCTCACCGGCCAGCTGTCCGCGGCCGAGGCGGCGCGCACGGGCGCCCGCATCCTGGAACGCGAACCGGCAACCTCGGCGGGCGCGCACACCACTCTGCCGCTGGTCGTCGTCACCCTCTTCGCCGCCGAGTCGGTACAGGACGTGGGCTCGTGGCTGTCGACCGAACAGCAGACCCGATGGCAGAACGCGACGGGCGCCGACGGCGTACTCCTTCTCGCGGAACGGGCGTTCGTCCTCGTCTCGCAGGGCAGGCCCACTCAGGCACGCGAATACGTCGAGCGTGCCATGGGATCGGCCGAGACGGACTGGCGCGAGGCCTCCATCATGATCCTCTCCACGGTCGCGCTCGAACTGCGCGACCCGGCGCTCAGCGAGCGGATCCTCGCCAGGGCCCGGCGGCGCCGGACGGAGGGGCTGGCGCTGACGGCCTCACTGCGGATTCTGCAGGCGTCGGTGGACGCCCAGCGGGGACTGCGGCCCAGAGCACTGGAGAGTCTGCTCGCCTGCGGCCGTCAACTGGACGTCTCCCGCTGGCGGAACTCGGCGCTCTTCCCATGGCGTCCGCATGCCATCGGCCTCTACCAGCGGCTCGGCGACTCCCGGTCCGCGCTGCGGCTCGCCGAGGAGGAACTCGCCTGGGCCACGGCGTGGGGAGCCCCCGCCGGACTCGGCCGCGCCCTGCGGCTGAAGGGCTGGCTCCAGGGCGCGCAGGGCGTCCCGCTGCTGCGCGACGCGGTCGCCGTACTGCGCGGCTCGTCCTTCGAACTGGAACTCGCCAGGACGCTCGTGCTGCTGGGCCGGCAACTGGGCAGCGGCACGGAGGCGGAGGCGGCGCTACGGGAGGCGGGCACCCTCGCGGCGGCCTGCGGTGCTCCGTGGCTGGTCGAGCGGGCCGAGCACGGCCTCGGTACGGCCTCCGCGCCGAAGACCGCCGTTCTCACCCGCAGCGAGCGCAGGGTGATCACTCTTGTCGGCCGCGGGCTCACCAACCAGGAAATTGCGGGTGAACTCGGCGTGAGTTCGCGCGCTGTTGAGAAACATCTTACGAATTCCTATCGGAAGCTTGGCATCTCGGGCCGGCATGAGCTGGCGGATGCTCTTCCCGCGTACACGCAGAGACATAACTGTTAACGGCATGCTACGCGGCACTGTGACCTGTGCGGCCCCTGCGCGGCTTGGTTCGGTCCGGCTTGCCACGCGGACCTCAGGGGAACCTCAAACAAGGCTTAATTGCACGGATGTCTCGCCAATCGGTCCCGCCCGGCATGCCGGGTTTTTCCCACCGTAGACATCGTCATTGCGGACCGAACCTTCCCAGGGTGGGACCACAGCTTTAGCCGTGTGAACAGGGGACTTGTTGACGGGCAACCACAAAGCTACCTACTCTCAATTCAGTAAATGGATAACCCGTCAATGAGGTCATGTGAGACCGGCTGCCGGTGTTATCCGGCCCGCATAATGATGTTGAGCATTCCCAATGAATCGGGGGAACCCGAAAGGATGGCGGTCTCGTGGCGATTGCTGCACTCGCAGATTCGGCGCAGGTCACAACGAGCGACCTCAAACCCGACCAGAACGGGCACGGACGCGCCCAGCAGTTCGACCAGCCGGGGCTGTGCATGGCCTCACTCGACCCGGCTCTGACCATCCAGCAGGCGAACGAGGAGTTCTTCCGCCGGTTCGGCGACTCCTCGGCGGGCGTCTGCGGCCGTAGCTTCCGCGATCTGGTGCATCCCAGCGTCCAGCAGCCGCTCATGCGTCAGTTCTCCCGCCTGGTGGAGGGCAAGCGTCAGCGGTTCGCCTCGCACGTGGTGGCCGTGGGACCGGAGGACTCCGCGTTCGCGGGGACGCTCACGGCCGCGGCCGTGAGCGGGGAAACCCCTCAAGTGGCCGCGATCCTGGTGCTCATGCGCTCCTCGGAGGGGTCCGCGGACGCGGGCGTCCTGACCAACCAGAAGAAGATCCTCACAGAGATCGACGCACGCATTCTTGAGGGCATAGCCGCAGGTCTGTCCACGATCCCGCTGGCCTCCCGGCTCTATCTGAGCCGGCAGGGCGTCGAGTACCACGTGACAGGGCTGCTCCGGAAGCTCAGGGTGCCCAACCGGGCCGCCCTGGTCTCCCGGGCCTACTCGATGGGCGTGCTGAACGTCGGCACCTGGCCGCCGAAGGTCGTCGAGGACTTCATCAAATGACGGCGGAGCCGACCGCCAACGGCTCTGTCCGCCGCGGCTGATGCCGCCCGTACCGCGGGAATTCGCCGACATCCACTCGCCGAACCGGCATCCACCCGCCGAACCGCACAACCACCCGCCGGACAGTGACGCCTTGACGGGCGCCACGGTCCGGCGGGTTTCTGCGTTCTTGTCCGACTTCCCTCATCGATCCGCTCCGCCGGCTATTTCGCCCGGTATCCGTCGCGGGTCCGGCTGGTCATGCGACCGTGAAAACTCTCTCACGAGTCCGCTTGTGCCATCCCGGTTGTCTGTTTGCCGGAGCATTGCCGAAGTCCGCTTCGAAGGCGTGTGCACGGCCGCGGTGGGTGCACCCGGCGCCCTGGCGATAGTGGAGTTCACATGTATGTGCTATTTCGCATCGATGGCGTGCGAGAAACGTTTCACTTCGTCTCAACGCAACTCCCCCGCGCCGTGGAGAGCGTGTGGCCCACAGTAATTGTGCTGTGCGGCACATTTCGAAGCCCGATGTTCGAACGGAATGGTTACCGTGTGGTTTTGGCCGCCGCCGCTTGTGGTTTTACTGACCGATTCGACCGGTGATTCGGGCGGGGCGACGGCAGTCGGGGTACGGTCGGCCGGTGTTGGCCGGAAAACGTGGCCGGGAAGTGCCAGGCGCATAGTCATGCGTCCCGCGAAGTCGTCGGACGACCCTTCCCCTCACACCATACTTTTAATCTCCCGGTCGCCATCGAATCCGGACCGACCGTGGCTGGGCCACGGTCGGTCCGGAAGAGACCTCGATACGAGGGGCGGACACAGGCGGTGTGGGGGGTGCGGTGGTCGATCAGACGGACCCTCAGCCGGCGGACGCCTGGTAGAGACCGCGGCCGGCGCGGTGGGCACGCGAGGTGCCGACGAGCCGGTCGAGGGTGCTGCGTACCGCGTTGATGCTGCCGGGAGTGCCGTCACGGCCCAGCTCCTGCGCCACATCGCGGGCACGGACGGGGGTGCCGTCGGACGCCGCGAGCACCGCGAGGATCTGCTCGGTCAATCCGCCCGGCTGCTCGTCGGCGGTGGCGGGGGCAACCGTCTTCTTCGCCGCCCGGGTCTTCGTGGCCGTGGCGGGCGCGGACTTCTTGGCCGGGCTGCTCTTCCGCTCCTTGGGAGCCGGCGACTTCGCCCCGGAATCCCCGCCGGAGGCGCGCGTCGACGCCGATGCCGACGCGGACTTACGGGACTTGCCGGCCTTGGCGGGCGCGGGCTGCTCCTCGGCGGGGGCTTCCTGGGCGGGTGCCTCTTCGACGGCCGCCTTTTCGGCGGGAGTCTCGACGGCGGGAGTCTCCGTGACGGGAGCCGGGGAGGCGGGAGTCTCCACGGCCGACGGCTCCGCGGCCCGCTGTTCCGGCACGGTGTCCTGCGCCTGCGGGGCAGGGGTGAGTGCCTGCAGGGCGCTCAGGGCGGTACGTACCGACTCCAGGCGCTCGGTGACGCCGGCCAGTTCTTGTTCGAGCGACTGCTGCTGTGTTTCCAGCTGGGGCAGTTCGCCGCGCAGGAGCGCCGTCGTGGTTTCGATGCTGTCCGGTGCGCCGGATGTGGATGTCATGGTGTAGCCCTCTCGTTCCGTGTCACCGCTGTCATTGCCCCCGTTGGTGACCGCTGGAGAGCAGACTAGGCTCTGTTGCGTTGTGATTGGTAACGGACGAGCTCGGTACGGCCCGGGTTCCCGGCGAAACGTCCGTGTGCCGGGGTGTGAAACGGGTCGCCACCGAGTGCCAACTCCCCCTTGAACCACGGGTGGTGCGGGATCGAGGAGCGCGCTGCCCGCCGCGAGGACACCGTCATAATTACTGTCGGCGCCGGCAGTGTGGCCGCGGGGTGATCCCGGTGGCCCGAGCGGAACCGGGAGCCCACCGCCGGGAGCCGACCGCCGGGAGCCCACCGGCCGTTCGTCGCATCGCCTCGGAACGCGTGCGACATACGTGCGTAACAGAACGGCCGCTCGAAGGACAAGCGTTGGTGTTACGGTCGGGGACACGCGGTCGCCGCTGCCCGCCGGTCTGCCTCACCCGCTCGACGAGACCGGTCGTACAGGAGACTCGTGTCCGCACCGCCTTCCCCTCGTTCCCTTTCCTCCGTCGCGCGCTCCGTGCCCGCCTGGCTCACGCACCCGCTGAGCTGGCGCTCCGCGCCCATCCCGTGGACCGCCGTGCTCCGCGGCGCCCTGAGCGCGGGACCGCTGCTGGCGCTCGGCGCGCTGACCGGACTCCTGAGCCAGGCGGTCCTCGCCGGGCTCGGCGCGATGCTCGCCGGTGTCAACGACCGGCCGGGTACGCGGCGTACCGGTGTGGTCCACATCGGCCTGCCCGCCGTCGGCGGCGCCCTCGGGCTGCTGTTCGGCGGTCTGCTCGCCGACGCGGGGAGCCGTTGGACCGCAGTGCCCGCCCTCTTCGTGGTGGGCTGGCTCTCCGGCGCGCTGAGTGTGACCGGACCGGTGTGGTCGGCGGCGGCCATGCAGTGTCTGGTCACCGCGGCGATCGGCGCCGGGATGCCGATACCCGGCCCCGCGTGGCTCAAGACCGTCTGCTATCTGGGCGGCGCTGCCTGGCTCCTGCTGCTCCGGTTCCTGCTGCGCGCCCCACGGCGCTTGCTGCGGCGCGGCGCCCGTCGCGAGGGAGAACGCGAGGCCGTCGCAGCGGTCTTCGACGCGCTCGCCGACGCCCTCCGCGCCCTCGGCGGACCCGACGCGGAGCCCGCCCGTCGACGGCTGATCGCCGCACAGCACCGCGCGGACGAGTCGCTGCGCCTGATGCGGCTGCTGTCCTTCCCCGGACGGCGCGAGGGCCGTGGCTCCGCCCAGGCGTACCGGATAACGGAGCGCTTCGCCGCCGCCACCGCCCTGTGCGAGGCCGGTGTCGCGCTGCTGTGGGAAGGCAGGCCGCTGCCCCCGCACGTGGCGGAGGCGCCGCGCCTGCTGGCCGCCGCCGTACGTGCGGACTCCGCCCCCGGCGCCCTGGCGAGCCCCGTCTCCGACACGGTCCAGCGCGGCGCGTTCGACCGCGCGCTGCTGGCCGCGGCGGTGACCTTCGACCGTACGGCGCAGCGCGCGACGCCCGTACCGCCCGTACCGCCCGTACCGCCCGTGCCCTACGAGCCGACACGTCCGGTGCGTCCCCCGCGTCCGTCCCTGCACACACGAAGCGTCCGCCGGGCGCTGAAGGAACTGACCGCGCCCGGCTCGCTCCGTACGCTCGGCCGTGTGTTCGCTCCCGCCAGGCGCGAGAACGCGCTGCGCGTGGCGCTCTGCGTGGCGGCGAGCACGGCCGTCGCGCTCAGCCTCCATCAGACCCACTGGTACTGGCTCCCGGCCACCGCGGCCTTTCTGGTGAAGCCCGATCTGGGACCGCTCTTCTCCCGTGTGGTCAACCGCGTCGCCGGCACCGCCACCGGCGTGCTCGTCTTCACCGTCCTCACCCTGGCCATGGCGGGACTCGGCGGCCTGTGGTGGCTGGTCGCCGTGGTCGTGGCGGGCGGCGCGCTCATCCCGGTCGCCACCCGCCACTTCGGCTTCCAGACCGCGGTGGTGACCCTCCTCGTCCTCTCCTTCGTCTACGCGGTGGGTGACACCGAGGCGACCGCGGCCCGGCTGCTGGACACGGCACTCGCCTGCGGGATCGTGCTGCTCGTCGGCCACCTTCCGCGTCTGACGGACCCGCGCGTGCGGGTGGGCCACCGCTTCGCCGTCGCGCTGCGCCGCACGGAACGGTATCTGCGGCACGTACTGGACGACCCGGGGACCGCACCCGCCCCGTCCGCGGGCGCGTCGGTCACAGCGGCGGCGCCCCGCGGTGGAGACCCGACGGGCATCGCGCTGCGGTACGCCGCGTACCGGGCGCTCTCCGAGGCGCGGGCCGCCGCGGAGACGGCCGCGGCCGAACTGCCGGGGCCCCACCGCGCACACCGCCACGACTGGCCGGCCGTCATGGCGCGCGCGGAGCGCATCCTCGACGCCGCCACCGTCTGCGCCGTACGCGTCGAGCACGGGGTGCCCCTGCCCACCGCCACCGAGGCGCGCTGGGTGACCGGGGCGCTGGCCGCGATGGCGGACGCGCTGGAGGGCGGCCGCGGCACTCCGATGCCCACGCTGCCGCCGGTCCCGAAGCACTGCCGTTCGCTGCGCGATGTGATGACCGAACTGCACGGCATCCAGTCACTGACCACCGTCGCCTGAGCCGCGCGCCGCGCACCACCGGGCGTCAGGTGACCGCCGGGACGGCGGCGGGACGTGGCCGTTTGCGCCGGGTGAGCGGCTTCTCGATGAGGTAGTGGGACGCCGTGGCGGCGATGAGGCTGGCGGCGACCGTGGCCGTCGCGTGCCACGTGGCGTTCACACCCAGATCGGAGACCAGCCGGCTGAGCGGGTAGTGCCAGAGATAGAGGCCGTAGCTGAGGTTGCGGCCCACCCAGACGAGCGGGGCCAGGGACAGTCCCCGGGAGAGCCAGGTACGCGGCTGGAGTTCCAGCGCCGCCACCACCGTCGCCGACAGCACGGCGGTCACCAGGAAGCCGACGGTGTACCAGGGCATGGTCCAGGCGCTCGCGCCGGTCATCGGCACGTACCGGACGATCAGCGCCAGGATCCCCAGCGCCGGCCAGGCGAGCCGTGCCGACCAGCGCCGCAGCGCGGCCAGCCGCGGGTCGTCCCTGTGCAGCCGGGCCACCAGAACCGCCAGCACCGCACCGGCCAGCAGCTGGTCCGCGCGGGTGTCCACGCCGTTGTAGATACGGTGCGCCGCGGTCGGGTTCCACAGGATCAACCGCCATACCAGCGGCAGCAGACACAGCACCGCGGCGCAGAGCAGCACGGTCCGCGCGCCGACCCGACGCAGCAGCAGGACCAGCACGGGCGGCCAGAACAGGTAGAACTGCTCCTCCACACTCAGCGACCAGGTGTGGGACAGCAGAGAGGTGTCACTCGAATAGATGTCGGGCTGGGCGGCCCTGACGATATTCATCAGGAAGGTGACGGCCAGCGCGATCGCCGCCCACGCGCGGTCGAAACTCGGCAGCCGCGTGGTGAGCGCCAGCACGGCGCACACCGCGCAGACCGCCAGCAGGGCGGGGACCAGCCGCAGCCAGCGCCGCCAGTAGAAGGACCGCATGGCGACATCGCCGGTACGGGCGAACTCGGCCAGCAGCAGCCGGGTGATGACGAAGCCGCTGATGGTGAAGAAGACATCCACCCCCAGGGCGCCACCCGGCAGCAGGCCCGGTTCCAGGTGGTAGACGATGACCACCGCGACGGCCAGCGCCCGCAGACCGTCCACGCCCCGGACCCGCCCGTCGGCCCGCAGCGCGGAGGGAAACCCGCGCCCGCCCCGGACGAGCCGGTCCTCGACCCGTCGTGGGAGGAGGGCCAGGGCGGCACCGGCCCGGGTGGCGTGGTGTCCGGCCCGGTCGGGTAGGTGTACGGCAGCGGCGTCCGCGCTACCACGTGTGTCCGCGGTCGGTGGAGTGTCCATTCAGTGCCCGTGCCCACCCTGCGGCGGAGCACGCGATAGTTAACCGAAATCTCAGAAACACCACTCGTCCGCCCCACACCACTCGTCCGCCCCACACCGGCGTCCGTGCCGCCCCGGTGTCCCAGGGAGCGGTTACTTCAGTGGTTCGGCGAACAGCGGGACGACCTTCTCCAGCGCGTACGCCACCGAGAACACCGAGTCCGTCGAGAAGGCCGCGCTGAGGGTCTCGTCGTCGAACACCACCGAACGGCCCGCCTTGACGGAGGGGACGGCCCGGTACAGCGGGTCATCGGTGATCTTCGCTGCGGGGATCCCGATGGGTGTCATCACCGTCAGATCGGCGTCGAGCAGATCGAGGTTCTCGCGGGAGACATCGATGAAGAACGACGCGCCGGCCTTGGCGTCGACCTCCGGGTTGTTCGTGAAGCCGAGGCGCTCGACGAAGTCGACGCGGCCCGTGCCGTGCACATACGCGCCGAACCCGTCGCTTGTCCGCGAGCCGAGCGTGATGGTCCTGTCCTTGAACTCGGGGTGGGCGGCGGCCGAGTCCCGGAACTTCTTCTCGGTCTCGGAGATGAGCGCCTTGCCCTTCTCGGGAACACCGAGGGCGGTCGCGACCATCTCGGTCTGCTCACGCCATGAGATCTTGTACTGGTCGCCGCCCTTCGGGACGCCGATGGTGGGCGCGATCTTGCTGAGCGTGTCGTAACGGGTCTGGTCGCCGCTGGACTTGGTGTCCAGGATCAGATCGGGCCTGATGACCGCGATCTTCTCGAACTCCGGCTCCAGTGTGCCGATTATCCGAGGGCTCTTCTTGTAGAGGCCCTTCGCCCAGGGGCCGACCCCGTCGCCGCCGAACGCCAGCCAGTCGCTGGCCCCGACGGGCTGCCTGCCGAGCGAGAGCACGGCCTCGGCGTCGCCCCAGCCCAGCGCGACGACGCGCTCGGGCCGCTTCGTCACTGTGATGTCGCCGAACTTGGTCGCGACGGTGGCGGGGAAGGCGCCGTCCTCGGCACCGGACGCGGCTTCCGGTGAGGAACTGCCGGAGTTCGATGTCGTGCCGCAGGCCGTCAACCCCACGACGAGGGCGGCGAGTACGGCCCACAGCGCGAGGATTGTCGGCCGGGAGCGGTGCGCGGGGCGAGCGGAGGGGTTCTTTCACGATGACATGAACTTAGGTTAGCCTACCCTAAATCATGCTTGAACCGGGGTGATGTGATGACGCCCGATCGGTACGATCACGGGCGTGCCCGAGGCGGGGTCCTCGGTGATCGAACAGCGCATCCCGAACACCTCCGTGACCAGCTCCGCCGTCACGATCTCGGTGGGAGCGCCCTCCGCCACGATCCGCCCGTCCTTCATCGCGACCAGATGGTCGGCGTACCGGCAGGCCAGATTCAGATCGTGCAGGACGACCGCGATGGTGGAGCCGTACTCACGGTTCAGATCGGTCAGCAGGTCCAGCACATCGAGCTGGTGGCTGATGTCGAGGAACGTCGTCGGCTCGTCCAGCAGCAGGATGTCCGTACGCTGCGAGAGCGCCATCGCGATCCAGACCCGCTGCCGCTGGCCGCCGGACAGCTCGTCGACCGGCCGCCCGGCGAGCTCCAGCACATCGGTGGCCAGCAGCGCCCGCGCCACGGCCGTGTCGTCCTCCGCCGTCCAGCGGCGGAACCACCCCTGGTGCGGATAGCGGCCGCGGCCCACCAGATCGCTCACCGTAATGCCGTCCGGCGCCACCGGGCTCTGCGGCAGGATGCCGAGCACCGACGCCACTTCCTTGGTCGGCATCTCCTGGATGCTCCTGCCGTCCAGGAGCACACTGCCCGAGGACGGCGCCAGCAGCCGGGCCATCGAACGCAGCAGGGTGGACTTCCCGCAGGCGTTCGGGCCGACGATCATGGTGATCGCGCCGGGCAGAATGTCCAGGCTCAGCCCGCTGACGACCTCACGGCCGTGGTAGCCGAGCCGGACGTCCCGCGCCGCGAGCGTGTGCTCCGCACTCATGCGCAGATCCTTCCGTTCCATCGGTCAGCCGCCCTTGCCCACACGGTTCGAGCGGGCCAGCAGCCACAGCAGATACGGGGCGCCGATCATGCTCGTCACCACGCCCACCGGGAACTGGACGGAGCTCAGCAGGTGTTGTGCCGCGAAGTCCGCGACGCTCACGATCAGCGCCCCCGTCAGCGCGGCGGGCAGCAGGGCGGCGCCCTGGCGCGGCAGCAGCCGGCGCGCGATCGGAGCCGACAGGAGGGCCACGAAACCCACCGGTCCCGCCGCGGCCGTCGCCACCCCCGCGAGCGCCACCGCGCAGCCGATCAGCGCCAGTCGGCCGCGCTCCACCCGGGTGCCGAGCCCCAGCGCGGTGTCGTCCCCGAGTTGCAGCGCCGGCAACGACCGCGCCGCCAGGAATGTCAGTGGTACGAGCACCACCATGGCCCCCAACAGCGGCCACATCTGCGACCAGGACCGGCCGTTGAGGCTGCCCGTCAGCCACGCGAGGGCCTGCTGCGCCTCGGTCACCTCCGAGCTGGTCAGCAGATACGAGACCAGGCTGGACAACCCGGCGCCGATGCCGACACCGACCAGCACGAGCCGGTATCCGGCGAGGCCCTCGCGCCAGGCCAGTGCGTAGATCGCCACCGCGGTCAGCAACGCGCCCGCCAGGGCACAGACCGAGAGCGGGAAACCGCTGACGCCGAAGGCCGCGCCGGCCAGCACACCCGCGGCGCTCGCGCCCCAGGTGATACCGATCATGTCCGGGCTGGCCAGCGGGTTGCGCAGCAGCGTCTGGAACACCGCTCCCGAGAGCCCGAACGCCGCCCCCACCAGCAGGCCGATCAGCGCGCGCGGCAGCCGCAGCTCGATGATGACGAACCGCGAACCTGTGTCGCCCCCGCCGGCCAGAGTAGCGATGACCTCGCGGAGCGGTACGACGAGATCGCCCACCGAGAGCGCCAGACACAGCGCGGCGAACACGGCGGCCAGCAGGCCGACGGTGACGGCGGTGGCGCGGGCCCGGCCCGCCCGGCGGACCCGCGCGACCTCCCCCGGAGAGACACGGACCCCCGGCGGCCCGTTCACGGAAGACCGACTGGCCGGTGCCGTACGCGCCACGTCACGTCCCACTTCCGCCGCCGACTCCCTCACAGCTCCACCAGATCGCCGCGGCGCACCAGTATCACGAAGGGCACCGCGCCGATGGCAGCCGTCACGATCCCCACCTGTACCTCACCGGGCGAGGCGATGACCCGCCCCACGATGTCCGAGACCAGCACCAGAACGGGCGCCAGGAGCAGGCTGTACGGCAGGATCCACCGGTAGTCGGGGCCGGTGACGACCCGCGCGGCATGCGGGACGAGGAGGCCGACGAAGCCGATGGGTCCGGCGATCGCGGTGGCCGCGCCGCACAGCAGCACCACGGCCCCGGCCGACGCCAGCCGGGCCGGACCCACGCGTTGTCCCAGCGCCCGCGCGAGGTCGTCACCGAGCGAGAGGGCGTTCAGGCGCGGCCCCAGCGCCAGCGCGAACACGGCGCCCACACCGATGAACGGCAGCGCCTGCCAGAGCACTTCGGTGTCCCGGTCGGCGAGCGAGCCGACCTGCCAGAAGCGGAACCGTCAAAGGTCTGACGGTCCGTCAGCAGCATGGCGGTGGTCAGCGAGGTGAGTACGGCGCTGGTCGCCGCGCCCGCGAGAGCCAGCTTCACGGGCGTGGCGCCCTCCCGGCCGAGCGAGCCGATGCCATAGACCAGGAGGGCCGCGCCGAGCGCACCGAGAAATCCGAACCAGATGTACTGCCGCGGCTCCGTCAGCCCGAGCACACCGATCGCGAACACCACGACCACGGACGAGCCCGCGTTGATCCCGAGGATGCCCGGGTCGGCCAGCGGATTACGGGCCATGCCCTGCATCACCGCCCCGGCCAGGCCCAGCGCCGCGCCCGCCAGCAGACCCGCGACCGTACGCGGAATGCGCACCTCCCGCACGATCAGCTGCCCCTTGTCGGACAGATCGGGATCGAGCAGCGCGCGGAACGCATCGCCCGCGCCGGCGTCTCCCGACCCGATCACCAGGCTCGCCCAGGTCACCACCGCGAGCACGCCCGCGGTCAGCAGCAGCCCCACGGCGAGCAGCGGACGGCTCCGGACCGCACGACCGGCTTCACCGGTCTCCACGCCGGTCAGCAAGTCCGTTGTCACGCCCCGCGGGCCTTCGAACCGATCGTGCCACCGCGCATGCGAGCCGCCCTCACTGCCTCTCCGCGACCGGCTGTCCACCGGGCGGAACCGCACCGTCCAAAAAGTAAGGTGACCCTAACATCGAAGTGCGGACGGGTGCGCACCCGGTCGCGGTCCTCCTCGCCGGCCGCGGATCGGCGACCGGCGGCTCCGTATCGGACGTCCGCCGCCCGCCGCGAGGTGGTTCGCGCACTGGTGGAACCGGCGTGGGGGCGAGCCCCTGAACGGCATTTACCATGGTCGCCGTGACCGTGATTGATGCCGAGGAAGTCCGCCGTATCGCGCTGTCCCTCCCTCAGACGGTGGAGAAGGAGGCGTGGAGCATGCCCACGTTCCGTGTCGCCGGGAAGATGTTCGTCACGGTCCCGGACGATCAGACGTCGTTCGCCGTGCGCTGCCCCCGGTATGAGCGGACGGAGCTGATCGCGGCCGAGCCGGAGAAGTTCTGGGTGCCGCCGCACGAGGCGAGTTCCGCGTGGGTGCGGGTACGGCTGAGTGCGCTGGAGGATCTGGACGAGCTGCGCGACATCCTCGTGGACTCGTGGAAGCAGGCCGCGCCGGACCGCCTCGTGGAAGCGTTCTCCACCGCGGAAGCCGGTGCGGGCACGGACACCGGGACCGGGACCGGGAAGGACTGAGTCGCACGGACGGGCCGCACGTACGGGCCGCACAGAGCGGCCGTACGGACCGGCCGCACAACAAGAACGCCCCCTCCGTCGGAGGGGGCGTTCTTGTTGTGCGGCCACGTCAGCCGGGGCTGGCGGCGGGATTCGTACCCGCGAACTGAGAAAACCATAGCCCGCGATCGCCGCGCGTTGGTGGAGTTCGGCGGACATACGGGCCAACACGCGGGCGAATTCACCCATTCGGCCGATCGGTAGTCGGTATTGAAGCCGGTGGGGCCCTCGACGTAGGTTCCGATCCATACCCGCGCCCGCGGCCCGTGGGGCGGACGGGACGGACAGGACGGACGAGCCGGGTGAGGCGGATGGGGGCCGAGGTGGGAAAGTCCGGGGTGCCGGTCACGGAAGACGCGCAGGTCGTGGTCGTCGGGGGCGGGCCGGTCGGCATGCTCCTCGCCGCCGAGTTGGGGGTGTACGGCATCGACACCGTGGTCCTCGAAGTCCGTGCCGCCACGACGGACCGGCCGAGGGCCACCACCGTGCACGCGCGGACGGTGCAGTCCCTGGCGCGGCGCGGCTGCTTTCCGGTGCCCGACGCGGCGGCGGAGGGCACCGTCTCACGGCCGTTCCATTTCGCCGGCCTGCCCGGACTCCGTATCACCGCTCCCGCCTCCGAACCCGAGCCCCTCCTGAAGAAATCCCAGGCGGCGCTGGAGCGGTCCTTCGAGGCGCGGGCGCGGGCCGTCGGCGTGCGGGTGTTACGTGGGTACCGGGCGACCGACGCGCGGCAGAGCCCCGAGGGCGTGGTCGTCACGGCGGAGGGCCCGGAAGGCGTACGGGTGTTCCGTGCCGCGTACCTGGTGGGAGCCGACGGTTCACGCGGCACGGTCCGTGCCTGGGCGGGCATCACGGCGGACGCCCGACCCGCGACGGCGTCCGCGCTGATGGGGCTGGTCCGCTTCGCCGGGGAGCGGGTCCCGCCGCTCGGCTGGCACCGTACCCGCCGCGGCTGGATCATCACCAAACCCATGGCGGACGGGCGCGTGCTGGTCCGTACGCTCGACTGGACGGGCGGGCACGGCGACCGCAACTCCCCGGTCACCCTGGACGAGTTGCGCGATCGGGTGTCGTGGATCGCCGGATACGACGTGGACATGGTGTCTCCGAGCCGGCTGAGCCGGTTCAGTGACTTCGCGCGGCAGGCGGACAGATACCGCGCCGGACGGATGCTGCTCGTCGGCGACGCGGCACATGTGCACTTCCCGATCGGTGGACAGGGCCTGAGTACGGGTCTGCTGGACGCTCTCAACCTCGGCTGGAAACTGGCGTTCACCGTGCGGGGTACCGCGGGGCCCGATCTCCTCGACACCTATCACGACGAGCGCTGGCCCGCCGCCCGCCGGGTCATCGACAACACCTGCGTCCAGGTCACCCTGATGCGCCCGAGCCCCGAACTCGACCCGATGCGCGCGTTGTTCGCTGGGCTGCTCGCGGGCGACGAGGCGAAGGAGGGAGACGGCCGGGACGGCGGGGAGAGCGGCGAGGACGGGGTCCGGCATCTGAGCGACATGATCAGCGGGCAGGACACGGTGGTCGCGCCCCGGTCGGTCGGGTCCTCGCGGTGGGAGGGGCGGTTCCTGCGGAACACCGCGCTTCGGACGGAGTCGGGCCCGGCGGATGTGATCGGGCTGCTGCGCGGCGGCCGGCCGCCGCTTCTGCTCTTCGGCGAGCGGGGCCTTCCGTACGAGGCCGAGGCCCAGGGATGGGCCCATGTCCTCCGGGTGGTGCGGGCCGAGCCCGTACCGGCGTTGCCCTGTGCCGCCCTGCTGGTACGCCCCGACGGCTATGTCGCCTGGGCCCCGGAGGATGTCCCGGAGGATGGTGCCGCGGGCGGCGCGGGTCTGGGTGAGGCGCTGCGCGACTGGTTCGGGGAGCCGCGGTGAGCGCTCGCTCCGGTGAGAGTACGTGCCAGATAGTGCGTCACAACTGAGTGATCTGCGCCACATACGGACCGAATATGGATTGAACTCGACGCGGGGGCGACCGGTCGGCGGCTCGGTCCGCACTGTCGTGTCGACGCAGGTCGGAGACTGCCTGAGGGTGTTCAACCGCTCACGCGGTGTGGCGCATGGGGTGGATGGGACGGCATCTGTACGTAAGGGGACGATCGCTTTCCGTATTTTTCTTGGGTGTCGCGTTGCACGTTTGACCACCCCGGTCCGAAAAGCTGCTTCTTGAGGACACCGAAGTCCTCCAGCACCAGCGGGGGTTCGAGGTGCTGCTCAGTAGAGAAGGACATGCCGTGACGCCCAACGACGTCTTCGCCCTGCTGGTGCTCGCCACCGCCGTGCGCGTCTTCGCCTCGGACCTGCGCTACCTGACGCGGCGTCTGCTGCGCGCCGGGGTGCGGGTGGGAGCCGCCGCGCTGATAGAGGACCGCCACTCCGGTGCTCCCCGTGCTCCTCGTGCTCCCCGGACCGAAGTGCTCACGCCCGCCGCCCACGACGAGGAGGCACAGCCGTGAACATCGACCTCCCGTCGCCGGACGACCACGGCGAATACCTGGCCGAGGTGCAGTACACCCTGCCGCCCGCCCTGGAGGCCTTCCACGACCTGTATGTGAAGGCCTATCTGAACTACGCCCACGCCATGCTCGGCGACAAGGCCGCCGCCGTAGCGGTGGTGCGCCGCTGCTTCTCCCATCTGGCCCTCAACTGGGAGCGCGTCATGCGGGCGGAGAGCCCGGAGGCGTACGCGTGGGCGCTGCTCAAGGCGCGGGTGGACACCCATCTGCGGCTGGCGGGCCTGGATCCCCAGCTGGTGGAGACCGCCGCGTTCCAGCGCACGGCCCGCGCGGTACTGGAGTCGGTGCGGTGCAAGTTCGAGGTGATGGAGACCTCGCTGGGCCTCTACACCGCCATCGCCTCCCTGCCCGAGCGGCAGTACGACGTGATCGTGCTCCTGTACGTACTGGGCTACCCCTCGTACCGGGTCGCCCGCATCATGGGCGTGGAGCGCGACACCGTCCGTTCCCACCGGCGGCTGGCCAAGCGGCGAATCGCCCAGAAACTCGGACTGCCCCAGTACACGGACGCCGACAAGGAGAAGGAGTGAACCCCATGCAGCCCCCGCGCGGCATCGACGAAGTCCTGGAGGACGCTGTGATCCCCGACGCGTTCGCCGAGTACGATCTCGCGGCCTCCAAGGCGCAGATCGCCCGTGATGTCGCCGACACCCTCATGTTCGACTCCTCCGCCGCCCGTAGCGCCGGTGTCGCCCGTCCCCATCCGGCGGCCCCGGCCGGCTTCTTCCCGACCGTCCACGACCAGGCGGGCAAGGATCTGCACGCCCTGTCGGCCGAGGCACTGCACGGCATCGACGCGGCCGGGCAGCTGGCCCGGCTCCACAACTCCCGCCGTATCGACCCCGACGGCGCGCTGTACTTCGCCTGCCTGCTGAACCTGGCCGGATGGCACGAAGGCGCGCAGTTCTGGTGGCAGTTCGCGGCCGGCGCGGGCAACCCCACGGCCGCCTACTGCCTCTATCTCCTCCACCTCGGCAGAGGGGAGCGACGCGACGCCGCGCACTGGGCGGACCAGGCCGCCGATCTCGACTCCGGGCTCGTGGCGCTCCCGGCGGGGCGGCTCAGCGTCTGCCACCCCACCACACACCACCGACGCCCGCCCAGCCCGGCACTGCGCGCGGCCGTGCAGCGCCTGACGATCGAGGAGGACGAGGAGTTCGGCAGCGTTCCCCACCCCGACCCGCATCTCGCGGAACAGATCGGGGAACTCGCCGACGCGCTGTGAGCCGGCCTCCGCGCCTCCTGTGGCTCCGCGCCTCCCGCGGCCTCCTCACATGTGGAGGGCCGTGTCCCGGAAGGTGCTCAGCACGGCCGCCGGCGGCGTGTCCTCCGGGGCCGGATGGGGGTAGCCGGCGGCCAGGACGTACAGCGGGGTATGGGCGATGTTGTCCAGGGCACAGCGCTCCGCGACGGCCGAGTCGTGGAACGCGCCGGTCTGCGCCGGGCCGAGGCCGAGCGCGGTGGCGGTGAGGGCGAACGTCTGGCCCAGATGACCGGCGTTGAGCAGGCAGACGCGATAGCAGCGAGGGGTCGGGTACTTGGCGCGCATGCGTTCCAGCGCGGCGCTGAGAATGACCAGGAACGCGGCGCCGCCCGCCCAGTCCTGATCGGCGCACAGATGCGCGGCCTCGTCGGAGGTGAACCCCTCACCGATCAGTTCGAGGGAGTGCTCCAGTGCGTTGTAGTGGTAGATGCCGGGAGCTACATCAGTGACATTGAGGACACCGATGTACGCGTCGAGTTCCTGCCGGGCACCTCCGGCCGGGCTGGTGCGCCGGAACAGCGCGCCACGGCCCGAGTCGATGAACTCCACCGGTCCGAACACCACGGCCAGCAGCGTGGCCAGCGTTTTCAGCGGAACGGGCTCGCGGGTGAAGTCACGGTGCGTACGCCGGCTGTAGAGCACCTCGTCGTAGGGGATCCGCAGATCCGCGGGCAGACGGGGCAGCGGCAGCCGGTCCGCACCGGGATACGTGGTGAACAGCGGGGGCATGTCCGCGGCGCCCGGCGCCCGTTCGGAGACCGCCTCGTGCTCGGGGTAAGGGACGTCCTGGGTGGCGTAGTGGAAGAACGGGGCCTCGGGCGCCCACGTACCCCAGTGACGGGCGATGAGCTCGTCGCGCTGCGCCTGCGGATTGCCCTCGGACATCAGCAGCCCGGCCTCGTGCAGAGCGGGAATGGCCTCGCGGAGGGTCTCCGGGGCGAGATGGCCGAGCGTCCGCGCGGCCTCGGCGGGCTCGGTCCACTCCTCGAACGCGGAGAGAATCTCCGCCACCGCCGGATGGAGCGCGACGGGTGTGCCGCGCGGATACGGATGGACGAC
This sequence comes from Streptomyces sp. NPDC102274, assembly GCF_044766385.1. NCBI lineage: Bacteria > Bacillati > Actinomycetota > Actinomycetes > Kitasatosporales > Streptomycetaceae > Streptomyces > Streptomyces sp. NPDC102274. The sequence goes on from NZ_JBIWLW010000019.1 coordinate 29,336, forward strand.
GAACGAGCCTTCGTGCCAGTAGCAGGACAGGCCGCGGGGACGGCGAAGACGCATCACGAACCTCCGGTGTGACCGGTGTATGAGCCGCGCTGACTGACGGATCGACGGGCGGAGGGCCGGAGCCCCTGGGGACCCCGACCCCGGCACGTGAGCACGAGCGAGTGGTGGGTTACGCGTAGTACCACCGCCAGCTCCACGGCAGTCCGTCCCGGTCGGAACGGGACACTGCCTGGGCGTTGATCGAAATACGGCGCATGGCTTACACCTCCTCTCAGCACCTGATGGGAGGCGTTATCCCCGACTCGGAGGCAAATATAGGAAATGATGCTCGAAAGGCGATGAAACAATCTTTTAGTTTGCTGTTGAGGCGTGCCGGTCTCTCACCGCACGCTTGAGCTACGGCCGTTCGACCTCCGGCGCACGCCCGGCGATGGACACACAGCACCGTCCCGCCCGCAGGAGGCGAAGGCCCGTCAGCTCCGCGTCCGGGCGGGCAGGGCCCGCAGCCAGTCGGTCAGCAGCCGGTTGACCTCGTCGGCGCGTTCCTGCTGCACCCAGTGCCCGCAGCCTTCGAGGATGTGCGAGGAGACCAGACCGGGGAGGGTGGTGGGGTACGCCTTGATCGCGTCGGCCAGCCAGGTCGTGGACGCGTCGAGCGCACCGCCGATGAACAGCGACGGCTGGGTGATCGGCGCCCCGTCCCAGGCGGCGAGATCCTCCCAGTCCCGGTCCATGTTGCGGTAGCGGTTGAGCGCTCCGGTCAGCCCCGTGCGCTCGAACTCTTCCGCGTAGAAATCGAGATCGGCCTCGCCGAGCCACGAGGGCAGGGAGGCTTCGGGGAAGCGGTCCGAGAGCTTCCCGCCCGCCGGGACGAAGTGCGCATCGCCGCCGTCGGCCGGAGGAGCGGCGTCGCCCGAGAGCACGGCGTAGAACCCCGCCAGCCAGCCGCGGACATCGCGCTCGATCTCCGCCTCGGCCCGGCCGGGCCGCTGGAAGTAGCTGACGTAGAACTCTTCGGGGCCGCTCATCAGGGAGAAGGCGTCCGTCGGCCGGAAACCGTTGCGGGGCGCGTAGGGGACGCTGAGCAGCCCCACGGCGGTGAAGACATCGGGCCTGAGCAGCGCCGTATTGGCGGCGATGGTCGAACCCCAGTCATGGCCGACGATGACCGCGGTCTCCTCGCCGAGCGCCCGCACGACACCGACGTTGTCGGCGACATGGGCCGCCATTCGGTACGCCTCGATGTCGCCGGGCTTCGACGAGCGCCCGTAGCCCCGGACATCGATGGCCACCGCCCGGAACCCGGCGGCGGCGAGCGCCGGGAGCTGGTGGCGCCAGGAGTACCACGACTCGGGGAATCCATGGACCAGCAGAACGAGGGGGCCGGTGCCCTGCTCCACCAGATGGATCCGGCCGCCCGGAACGTCCACCAACCGGTGTGTCCCGTCCGGTACCTGGGCGGGCTGAGTCATGCGTCCTCCTTGAGCGTTCCTGCGTCGGTGTACCACGGCGGGGCAATTGCCGCGGTCACGACCATGTCGCCGCGACCGGGCCACAGGCAAGTTTCTTTGCCGACTCGGCAAACCGGCCGGCCGCGTGTGCGAACGCCTTGAGTCCATCGACAGTGAGATGGCCAGGCGGTTTGGCGACGACCGGCGCCAGGCTCGCAGCGGATGGTGGACGGACCGCGCTATGACCGACCAGGTACACGCCCTACTTGGTAGGCGTGTCCGCGGACGCCGCACGCAGGAGCCGGATCTGGCCGATCTCGGCGGCGTTCTTCATCAGCTCGGAATTCACCCAGCCGGCCATATGGGCGACGGTGTGCTCGGGGTCGTTCTGCCACGGGAACGGGGCCGTGGCGTCCAGGCCGGCGTCGGTGAGCCGGTCCAGCACCGCCAGCCACTCCTCGCGAAGGCCGCGCAGCCAGGCGATGGCCGCCTCGCCGTCACCCGGCCACCCGACGTCCTCCCGCTCGCGTGGCGTACGGCCCCGCGCGTGATCGATGGTCACGCTCCACCACCACCCGATGTGCCAGCTCAGCCAGCCGACCGTGGGGACGGGGATGGGGTCGGGCTCGGTCTCCGCCCAGTCCGGCACCCATGTCCCGTCGGCGCCCTGCCGTACCGTCCAGCAGTGGGACGCCGGCTCCCACAGGAAGTCCGCGGGCTCCAGCCGCTCCAGGTGATAGTCGAAGAGCTGCCAGGTGAGGTCGAACTGCCAGCGCAGCAGTTCACATCGGGATGCGTTCACCTGCCGACCCTGCCACGCCGTCGCCCCGTCCGGAAAGCCGTTTTCCGGCGGCTGCCACGGCGGGGGAAAGCCCGGTCAGCTCCCGGGAGCGGAGCCGGTGGTGCCGGCGGAGCCGACCGGGTCGGTCGCGTCGGCGGAGTCGGCGGCCTGAGCGATCGGCAGGCACACCTGGAACCGGGTGTGGCCCGGCCGCGAGTCCACCCTGATGTCGCCGTGGTGCTTGTTGACGACGATGCGGTACGAGATGTCCAGGCCCAGGCCGGTGCCCTCGCCCACCGACTTGGTGGAGAAGAACGGCTCGAAGATCCGCGGCCTGACCTCCGGGGGAATACCGCTCCCGGTGTCCGTCACCTCCACGAACACCCGGTCGTCCTCCCTTCTCGTCCCCAGCGTGAGGGTCCCCTCTCCCTCCATGGCGTCGACCGCGTTGTCGATCAGGTTGGTCCACACCTGGTTCAGCTCGGCGGCGAACGCCGGGATCGGCGGCAGCGTACGGTCGTACTCCTTGACCACCCGGATCCCGGCAGGGATCTTCGCCCGCATCATCGTCAGCGTGGCGTCGAGCAGCGCGTGTACATCCACGGCCCGATGGGGTGCCCGGTCCAGCTGCGAGTACTGCTTGGCCGCCCCGACCAGGTCCGAGACCCGGGTCACGGCGTCATCGATCTCCCCCATCAGGAGTTCGGTGTCGATGGTGTACGACAGCCAGCGCACCGTCGAGTCCAGATGGTCCGCGCCCACCGCCTCGGCGACCGTGCCCAGCCACGGCACATCGACCCCTCCGGAGACCAGGACGGGCGCCACATCCCAGGGGTTGGCCACCTCGTGCTCCTCCAGCCAGTCGGTGAGTTCGTCCTCGGCGTCCGAGGCGTCCAGCGCCGACAGGGGAGAGGCCGCGGCAGCCTGCTTGACCGCGGCGTCCTGGAGCTCCACCAGCTCGCGCAGCCGGGTGCCGTCCAGCCGGCCGTCCGCGATCAGGGCCAGTTTGTGCCGCATACCGGTCACCCGCTCGCGCAGCGCCTCGGTGGCTCGCACCGCCGCCGCGGCCGGATTGTTGAGCTCATGGGTGAGGCCGGCGGACAGCGCCCCCAGCGCGACCAGCCGCTCCCGCTCGCCCAGGATCGTGTCCGCCGCACGTGAGCCGAAGAAGAGCCCCTCCAGCAGATGGAGCGCCATCGGGAACCAGGTGCGTATGGCCGTGGCGAACTCTTCGGCCGGCAGGGCGAAGAGCTCCGCGTCGCTGACGGCTCGCAGTGTGTTCGGATAGACCTGGTCGACGCGGTCTCCGAGATACGCCTGCGTCGCCCCGCTGTAGACGCCGCGCCGGTCGGTCCTGGTGACCTCGATGTCGTCGCCGTGCAGCCGTCGGCTGAGCGTCACCGCACCGCTGAGCAGCACGAAGAAGCAGGTGGCCGGTTCACCCTCGTTGTAGACGGCGCTTCCGCCCGTCCGCTGCTGCACTCTGCCCCGCTCCGCCAGCCAGGCCAGCTGGCTCTCGTCGAGCGCCTCGAACAGGAACAGGGTGCGCAGTTCCGCCGGCGTCAAACGGTCCGAAGCGCTCACTGTGACTCCAAGTAGCGGTGGACGAGGGAAATGGCCATCGCGCCGTCACCGACGGCGGAGGCGACACGTTTGAGCGACGCGGCACGGACATCACCGGCCGCGAACACCCCCGGCACGCTGGACTCCAGGTGGTACGGGTCCCGCGGCAGTGGCCAGTTGGCCGGCCGCTGTCCATCGGCCACCAGATCGGGGCCGGTGATCACGAACCCCCGCTCATCGCGCTCGACCACGCCCTTCAGCCACTCCGTACGCGGCTCGGCGCCGATGAAGACGAACAGCCAGGACGAGTCGACCGAGTCCGTCGCCCCCGACCGGACGTCCCGCAGCGTGAGCTGCTGCAAGTGGCCGTCGCCCTTCCCGCCGACGGCCTCGGTCCAGGGATGGACGACGATGTGGTCGATATCGCTGATCTGCTCGATCAGATACCTGGACATGGAACTGGTCAGATCGGCGCCCCGGATCAGCAGGTGCACCCGCCGCGCGTAGCGGGAGAGATACACGGCCGCCTGCCCGGCCGAGTTGGCGCCGCCTACCAAGTACACCTCCTCGCCCGAGCAGGTGGACGCCTCGGTGACGGTGGACCCGTAGAAGACCCCCGCCCCCGTGAACTCGTCCAGGCTGGAGGTGGCCAGGCGGCGGTACGAGACGCCGGTGGCGAGCACCACCGTATGGGCGGTGATGGCGCTGCCCTGCCCGAACCGCACCACCCGGCCCGATCCGGCCGCCTCCAGCCCGACGACCTCGCGGGCACTGAGGATCTCGGCCCCGAACTTCAGCGCCTGGCGGCGGGCGCGGTCGGTCAGCTGGGCTCCGGAGACGCCGTCGGGGAACCCGAGATAGTTCTCGATCCGGCTGCTCTGTCCCGCTTGCCCGCCGGTCGCCTCGCGCTCGACCAGTACCGTACGGAGCCCCTCGGACGCGCCGTACACGGCGGCGCCGAGCCCGGCCGGTCCGCCGCCGACCACCACGAGATCGTAGAAGTCCGAGGTGGGGATGGTGCTCAGGCCGACATGCGCGGCGAGCTCTTTCTCCGCCGGTGCCACCAGCGACGTGCCGTCGGGGGTGACCACCAGCGGTACGTCGCCGCGGGCCACTCCGGCGGCGGACAGCAGCCGGTCGCCCTCGGGCTCGTCGGCCGGCAGCCACCGGTACGGCACCAGATTGCGGGCGAGGAAGTCACGTATGGCGAAGGACGGAGCGGACCAGCGGTGCCCCACCACCCGTGTCTCTGTGATGCCCGGGTCCGGGGTGGTCGCCCAGACGTCGAGCAGCTCGTCGATCACCGGGTACAGATGCTCCTCCGGCGGGTTCCACGGCTTGAGGAGGTAGTGGTCCAGATCGACGACATTGATCGCGTCGATGGCCGCGCCCGTATCCGCGTACGCGGTCAGCAGCACCCGCCGCGCGAGCGGGAAGAGGTCCATCGCCGCTTCGAGGAACTCGATGCCGTTCATCTGCGGCATCCGGTAGTCGGCGAGCATGACCGCGAGCCGTTCACCGCGCAGCTTGATCTCGCGCAGCGCCTCCAGCGCCTCCGCCCCGGAGACGGCGCGTACCACCCGGTACTGGTCGCCGTATCTGCGCCGGATGTCGCGTGCGACCGCTCTGGAGACCGCCGGATCGTCGTCGACGGTCAAGATCGTCGGGTTCGCCATGCCATCACCATCGTCTGAGGACGAAACGGTCTTCAGAGAAACAGTCTACGAGCGCTCGTCCCCTCCGCGCCCAGAAGCACGGTGACGGGGCCGCGACGGTCGGCCCCGTCCTTGTTCCGCGACGAGTTACCGGGGGTTACGCTCCAGTCGGTCGAGGGGACGCTCGGCCCGGTGCTCGCAGCGGAAGCCCGGCCGCGAGCGCCACGGGCGGGGCTGGCCAGGGGCCCGGTTACGGTGGGGCAGATCATGGTCGTCGAGATGTCAGCCGCCCGTTGACGTCCGGGGGTGCGGGGAGGGGCGATGAGGCTCTGTTTCGTCGTGGAGGAGCAGTACCGGTTCGACGGCATGCCGGTGGAGGTGATCCGTCAGCTCGGGGTGTGGGGGCACCGGGTGGACGTGGTGCGGCCGGGCACGTCACTGCTGCGGTTGTCCGAGGTCGTACAGGCGGGCGGGCATGACGCGTGGGTACTGAAGACCGTGTCAGGGGGCCCGGGGCTGGCGTTGCTGGAGGCCGCCGCGGCGGTCGGACTGACCACGGTGAACGACGCCCGGTCGATTCGAGGCGTACGGGACAAGGTGGCGGCGGCGGTGGTCGGCCGCAGCCGGGGACTGCCGGTTCCGGAGACATACGCCGTCCCACACCCCGCCTTGCTGGCGGAGCTTCCCTCGGCGGTGTTTCCGTTGGTGGTCAAGCCCGCCGAGGGGAGTTCCGGGCGGGGGGTGCGGCTGGTGCGGTCGCCGGATCTGCTGGCGGCCGCGAGCGCCGGGCTGTCGGGGGAGGGGATGCTGATCGCCCAGCCGTACGTGCCCAACTCGGGCGTCGATCTGAAGGTGTACGGGGTGGGTGGCGAACTGTTCGCGACGGAGCGGTCCTCGCCGCTCCATCCCGGCGGGCCCCGGCGGGAGCGGTCCGTGCCGCTGCCCGTGGAGGTGGCGGAGCTGGTCGCCGAGGCCGGTGAGGTCTACGGGCTCGATCTGTTCGGCGTGGATGTGCTGCTGGGCCCGGACGGTCCGGTCATCGTCGATGTGAATGACTTTCCGAGCTTCCGGAGTGTGCCGGACGCGGTGGCGCGCGTGGCGAGGGCGGTGCTTGAGCTGGCCCGTACGGGCGGTACCGTCCCGGGCGCGGCGGCAGTCGGCCCGCTCCCGCCGCCGGAGCCGGTGCCCGGTCCGGTGCCTGGTCCGGTAGGCGAGTCGGTGCCCGTTCCGGGGCCCCTGTCACTGCTGACATCCGCCGGGGTTCCGTTCCGGATACCCGCGACGGCGGGCGAGGCCGGATGAGGATCTGTCTGATCACGCCCCGGCCCGATCACCCGGTGCTGGCGGCCACCACCGCGCTGCTGACGCCGCGCCACCGGATCGAGTCGATGGACCCGGAGACTGAGGGCGACGGCGCGCCGGGTGACCCGGCCGTTCCCGGCCCGCTCGCCGACGTCTATCTCCTGAAGGCACGGACACCGCGGGCGCTGGCCCTGGCCAGATCGTTCGAGGAGCGCGGGGCTCCGGTGCTGAACTCGGCGGCGGCGACCGAGCTGTGCCAGGACCGTACGGCGATGGCCGGCCTGGCCCGGCGCGCCGGGCTGCCGTTCGCGGCCACCCGGACCGTGGCGAGCCTGGCCGAACTCGCCGACGAGCGGGACCTCCCGTATCCGCTGGTGGTCAAGAGCCGGCACAGCCGACGGCACGACCTCGTCACCCGGGTCGACAACGTCGCGCAACTGCGTGCGCTGTGTTCCCGTTGGGCCCGGGAGCCGGTAGTGGTCCAGGAGTTCATCGCGAACAGCGGCTGGGACCACAAGCTCTGGGCGATCGACGGCCGGATCTTCGCCGCCCTGCGCCGCTCGGAACTGGCCGAGGGAGGGCGGGGCCCTACGCTGCCGCTCGAACTCGGTGATCTGCCCCATGGCTGGCAGGACCTGGTGCGCACGGTCGGTTCCGTATACGCGCTGGATGTGTACGGCGTCGATGTGATCGACGCGGGCGACGGCACCCCGCTGATCGTGGACATCAACGCGTTTCCCGGAATACGCGGCCAGAGGGGAGCCCCGGAGGCCCTCGCGGCCCTGGCACTACGGGTGGCCCGGCGTCCATAGCGCCAGGGCCGTGGGCGTGATCAGCGCCTCACCCGCTGTCCGTATCGCCTCCGCGCCGGGAGTCCGGTCGGCGGCGGGCGCTCTCCGGCCGACGGCCGCTCCCCAGCCGGCGGGCGCGGTGACTGGCCACATTGAGCCGGTTGCCGCACACCTCGGGCATGCAGTAGCGACGGCGCCCGGCCTTGCTGGTGTCGACGAACATTCCCTCGCACACCGGTGAGGCGCAGCGGCGGAACCGGTCATGGCTCAAGGTCCGCAGGGTGCCGAGCAGTCCCGTGCCCATGAGGACGGCCAACTCGTCGGCGACGGATGTGTCCGGTGAGGTCGCGACGTACCACTGCCAGCGGTTCTCCGCGTCGCGGTACAGGGACGGACCGATGCCGGCCCGCCCGACCAGCGCGCTCGCGGCCTCGACGACCTGCTCCTCGGCGTCGGCCGCGAGAATGGCGCGGATTTCCCCACGCAGGGCGCGTACCTCTTCGAGATCGGCCTCGTCCGGCGGCCCGCCGGCGGCCAGCGCGTCGGGGTGGACATCGTGCTCGGCCAGGAAGCGCGTCAGCGCGGCGGGGCCGGTCAGGATCTCGCCCAGGTTCGTACGGACCACGGGCGAGGTGTTGACCAGGTCGGTCGCTACACCGGCCCCCACCTTGTAATCGGAAAAAGAAATCTTCAAGCCTTACTCCGTGCTAGGGTAACCGGATAAATCAACTATACCCATTAGCCTGTGGCCGTTTCGGAGCTGATCCGCAGGGGCCGATACGCCGGTGCCCCCGAAACCCGCTGAGGAGAACACTATGGACACCGCTCCCTTCCTGGCCTACCTCGACGGACGCCAAGTCCGCTGGCAGCTGATGCTCGACGAGTGTGTCGACGACGCGGGCGAGGACCCGCGCGCCCGGCTCCTCGCCGTCTTCGACGCACTGCGGTCGTGGGCGGCCTCGTCGCCGGGCTTCCGCAGCTGCGCGCTCGTCAACGCCATGGTCGAGCTGGCCGACCCGCGGCATCCGGCCCGCTCCGTGACCGCGGCCCACAAGCGGGCGCTGCGCGCCAGGATGCTGGAGCTCGCCGAGGCGACGGGCGCGCCCGATCCCGGCCTGCTCGTGGACCAGCTCCTGCTGGTCTACGAGGGAGCGATCGCCGGTCACGCCGTGGGCAGCGTCGAGCAGGCCGCGGACAAGGCCCACATCACGGCCCGTCGGCTGATAGCGGCCGCCACTCCGCACCCCTTGGACACCTTCTGGGCCGGCCCCGATCCCATGTCGCGGTAGCGCTGTGGAGGGAATTTCGCCAGGTCCGGTGGGAACATCGGGCGCATGGTTCTGATCGAGGTCGTACAGGGCGACATCACGCGCCAGGACGTGGACGCCGTCGTCACCGCGGCAAATCAGTCGCTGATGGGCGGAGGCGGTGTGGACGGCGCGATTCACCGGGCGGCAGGGCCGCGGCTGGCGCAGGCGGGCGCCGCGATCGGGCCGTGCCTGCCGGGCGACGCGAAGGCGACCCCCGCCTTCGACCTCGACCCACCGGTCACGCATGTGATCCATGCCGTCGGTCCGGTCTGGAGGGGCGGACAGCACAACGAGGCCGAGGTCCTCGCCTCCTGCTATCGCCGCTGCCTCGTGGTCGCCGACGAACTGGGCGTCAGGACCATCGCCATTCCGGCCATCTCCACCGGTGTGTACGGGTTCCCGGCGGAGAAGGCGGCGCGGATCGCCGTCGCCGCCGTCAGATCCTCGCCGACCTCTGTCGAGCGCGTCCGGCTCATCGCCTTCGACCGGGGGACACACGATCTGCTGGCAGTCGCCCTCGCGGAGTAAGAGGCCGCCCCACCTATGCGCCTCCGTGCGCGGCCTCCAAGGCGCAGGACCGGATCCGGCACTTCCCGTACGGTCCGGTAGACGCCAGGCTGGGGCCGGCACGAGTCATCAGCGAGAGGATCCGACGGCAATGACGTTCGACGTGGCAGCGGTACGCGCGTCCTATCCCGCGCTCAGCGACGGTACGGCCTATCTCGACGGCGCGGCCGGCACACAGGTGCCGACCGCCGTCATCGACGCGATCACGGACGCCTACCGGTCCGGGATCGGCAACGTGGGCGGCTCGTTCGCGGCCAGCCGGCGCGCGGGGGAGATCGTCTCCGAGTGCCGCCGGGCAGTCGCGGATCTGGTCGGCGGGGTCCCCGAGGGCATCGTCCTGGGCCAGAACACCACATCGCTCATCTACCGCTTCTCCCAGGCTCTCGGCTCGACCTGGCGACCCGGCGACGAGATCGTGGTCTCCCGGCTCGACCACGACGCGAACATCCGGCCGTGGCTCCAGGCGGCGGACCGCGCGGGCGCGGTCGTACGGTGGGCCGAGGCCGACCCGGTGACGGGCGAACTGCCGGTGGAGCAGTACGACACGCTGCTGGGCGACCGTACCCGCCTGGTGGCGGTGACGGCGGCCAGCAACATCCTCGGCACCCGCCCCGATGTCCGGGCCATCACCGCCAAGGCGCACGCGGTCGGCGCCCTGACCTTTGTGGACGGGGTCCACGCCACCCCGCACGGCCCCGTCGATGTCACAGGGCTGGGCGCGGACTTCTACGCGACGAGCGCCTACAAGTGGTCCGGTCCGCATATCGGCGCGGTGGCGGCGGACCCGCGGCTGCTGGAGTCCCTGAGCCCGGACAAGCTGGTCTGTTCGCCGGCCGCCGTGCCGTCCAGGTTCGAGACCGGCACGGCGCCCTTCGCGGACCTGGCCGGGGTCACGGCCGCCGTCGACCATCTGGCCGCTCTCGCCGGACCCGCTCGGGGAAGCCGACGCGAGCGGCTGCTCCGGTCGATGGCCGCCGTGGAGTCGTCCGAGCGGGAGCTGTTCGCGGTGATGCGGCGGGGGCTGGCGGAACTGCCCGGGGTCACGCTCTACGGCGAGCCCGCGCACCGGACCGCGACCGCCTACTTCCGGGTGGCGGGCCGCACGCCGGGAGAGGTCTCCGCGTGGTTGGCCGGACGCGGCGTGAATGTCTGGGACGGGCACTGCTACGCCTGGGAACTGGCCGGCGTGCTGGGGCTGCGGGACACCGGTGGCGCGGTACGGGCCGGGCTGGTGCACTACAACGACCGCTCGGACGTGGACCGGCTGCTGGCGGCTGTCGCGGAGCTGGCGGACTGAACCTTCTGCCGTACATCGGCGCGCGCATGCCGAACATGTCGTGGCGGCGATCGAAAATGGCGCGACGGGGCCGAATGTCACCCCCCGTGGCTATTGTTGAGGAGTATGAGGGAGACCGGGGGAACTTCCAATTATGTGTCGGGGGACGGCTGTTGGCGGGTTCGGCTGTTCCAGGGGGAAGACCGCGCGGCGGCGCCGCTGGGAGCGGGGGTGCTGCTGTCCGGTGGGCTGGTGCTCACCTGCGCCCATGTCGTCCTGTCCAAGCGCCGCCCTGGGAGCGCCGATCCGCCCCGGTCTCTGGAGCGGGTGTACGCGGAATTCCCGGACGCCCGCTCCGCGGTGCCCGAGCCGCTGCACGCCGAGGTGCTGGCCGAATATCTGCGGCCGCCCACCTCACACTTCAGCGCCGACATCGCGCTGCTGCGGCTGGCCGAGCGACCACGGGTGAAGCCCGCCGTGCTCCACCGGCAGATCCCGGCGCGCAACGCGCTGGTGCACACCGTCGGCTATCCGGTGGACCTGCCGGGCGGTGAGCACATCAACGCCCGGCTCATGGGGCGGGGCGGCCCCGGCCACGACCCGGAATGGGTGCAGCTCGACCCCGAGTCGGCGCCCTATGCGGTCCGGCACGGCTTCAGCGGCAGCGGAGTGGTCCACAGCGGTACGGGTGGGGTCATCGGCATCCTCGTACATCAGCACGAATCGGAGCGCTTCCCCGTCGCCCTGGGCCACGCCTATGTGATCCCGACGGAGACGATCCTGAGGCATCTGCCCACCGGCAAACTGGATCTGCTGGTGTCGGGGCCGCGCGCGGTCTCGCGCACCATCCCGCTCGCCCCCCGCCCGGGGAGCGCGGAGCGTGCCCTCGGGCTGCGCCGCACGATGACCCGTTGGCTCAGCGACGGCGGCACCGCGACAGGCACGGGCACAGGCACCGCAAGCAGCGCAGGCACCACAAGAACAGGCGCGGGCAGCGCGGGCACAGCAGGCATCGCGGATACGGGAACGGGGTCGCGTACGAGCGCGCGGAGCCGGACACGACCGCGGCCAGGAGCGGGGGCCGGGCCGGCGACCTCCATGGACGCGGCCGCGGGTCCCGACCGTGTGGCAGAGCCCGTGGAGCTGGCCTTCGCCCAGGACGACGACCACGACGCCCTGTTCGCCATCCACTCGACGCTGATCCTCGCCGACCGTGAGCGCAATCCGCGGGCGGTACGCACCGGCGGAGCGATGGACCCGCAGGCCGGCTCGATCGACATCGCCCTGGACGCGACGGGCTGGACGGCGGAGCAGCTCGTCGCCCGCACCGCGGCCCGGAGCGGTTTGCACGACCGTACGTCACCGGCCACCGACACCGCCGTACTGCTGGAGCGGATCGCCGAGGAGGGCCCGCCGCTCTCCGCCGCCTTCCTCTCCATCGACCGGGTCGCCCCGGAGGGGGAAGCGGCCCTGCCCCTGCTCCGCGCGCTGCTGAAGCCCGGCCACAGCAGGCTGCTGCTCGTCTTCCGCGATCCGCACTCCCCATTGCTGGAACGCGTCGCCGGTGAACTGCTCGACCCGCGGTGGGCGGAACGCCGCGCGGTCGCCGTCGCCGCGCGACTGACCGTGCTCGCCGGTCTGGAGGAGCGGCGCCGTCAGCTCCAGGAGGCGGGGAAGGATCGGCGGGCCGCGCGCGCCCCCGAGCCTCTGTCAGCTCAACTCACCTCGCGATTGGCGGAGTTGCGCCAGGGCGATGTGCTGCGTAACAGCGCGGTCGTCGCGTACGAACTGTTCCGGCTCACCACCGCCGTGGAGGACGCCGTACAGTCGCTCGATCTGCCGCACACCCCGCGGGGATACGTCGTGCTCCCGCCGGGCGACGGACTCACCGACCTCCCGCACGTCACCGTCGGCAATCCCGACGATTTCGTCGAGCCGGAGCCGGAGCCGGAGCCGGAGCCGGAGCCGGAGCCGGAACACGGCCACGAGCCGGACCGGGAGCACGGCCACGGCCACGAGCACGTACCCCGGACCCGTCCTCCGCGCGCGCCCGTAGCCTCGCCCGTCGCCGTTCCCGATCCCGGTCTCGTACGCGGGCAGGAGCTGCATCAGCAGTACCGGGTCGTCGGCCGGCTCGGCCAGGGCAGCTACGGGCAGGTGTATCTCGCCCGCGACCAGATGCTCGAAGAACGGGCCGTCGCGCTCAAGGGTGTGCGCGACCCCGACGATCCCAGCGCCACGAAGACCGCCCTGACGGAGCGTCTGCGGCTCGTCAGCCTCAACCACCCCTCGATCATCAAGGTCTTCAACTACGCCAAGCACCCCGGCCACCCGGCGAACACCGCCAAGTTCATCGTGATGGAGTTCGCCGACGGCGCGCCGCTGGCCTGGGTCGCCGAGCAGATCGCCCAGCGCGTCGCGCCCTTCCACGACTACCGCGTGCACGAGTTCATCGCCATCTACGGGCTGCGCATCCTGAACGCGTTCACGTATCTCCACGTCGAGAGGGAATTCGTCTATGGAGACCTCTCCCTCACCAACGTGATCCACTGCGGCGACGGCATCAAGCTGATCGATGTCGCCGGCGTACGGAAGATCGGTTCCCCCGGGCCTGTCACCTATCCGGCTCCCGAGCTGCGCACCTCCACCAACATGACCGTATCGGCCGATCTGTATGCCGTCGGCGCCGTTCTCCAGGCACTGCTCGACCGGGTCCCCGAAGACCCTTCCGGCCTCGGTACGACCTCACTGCGACGGGCGCTGAGCCGCGCCACGGCGCCTCTTCCCTCGGAGCGCTTCGCCACCGCGGAGGAGATGTCCGTCCAGCTCCGCGGCGTCCTGCGTGAGCTGCGCTCGCTGCGGCTCGGCGAGGAGACGTTCGAACCGTCACCGCTCTTCGCCGCGGCGCCCGCCGCCCTAGACGGCGAGCTCGGCAAGGCCCCGCCGCTTGAGCAGTGGCGACACGGCGGCAACGGGAAGCGCCGGCTGACGGCCTGGCCACCGAGACCCACGGAGGTCGCTCTTGGGCTGCCGGTTCCCAAACCGGACGACGCCGACGAGAACTGGACAGAGTTACAACGCACGTCGTACGACGATCCGGCCGGGCTGCTCCAGCTCAGCAGCGCCTGGGACGAGTCTCCCGAACGGGCGCTGCTGCGCTGCCGGCTCCATCTGGAGATCGCCCGAGACCAACCCGCCGAGGCCGTCCGTGAACGGGCCGCCGCCGAGCGGGAGCTGAGGCGGGCCCGGACCGCCGTCGGCGCCCTGGCCGCGTACGACTGGCGGCTGCGCTGGCATCAGGGGCTGCTCCATCTCGCCCGTGACCGGGTGGAATCCGCGCTGGAGTGCTTCGACCGGGTCTACGCGGCGATCCCCGGCGAGTACGCGCCCAAACTGGCCCTCGGCTACTGCCACGAGTTCCTCGGCCGCCCGAAGGACGCCATGGTCCTGTACGGGGCCGTGTGGCACCGTAACCACGCCCTGGGCGGTGCCGCCTTCGGTCTCGCGCGTATCCATCTCGCCGACCGGAAACCGCAGCTCGCCCTCGACTGTCTCGAAGCCGTCCCCGCCGATTCGCGCCATCGCACCGCGGCCCGGACGGCCATGGTGCGTATCCTCGCCGACCCGCCCGCCGACGGCTCCCCGCCGACCGTGGCCGCGGCCAGGCAGTCGTGGGTGGCCCTGCACCGGCTGACCCTGAAGGAGGGCCTGACCGACCGGCACGCGCAGGAGCGGCTCCGCGCCGATCTCCAGGAGCTGCTGCTCCGGCTGGTCACGACCGCGCGGGACGGTGAGCCGAGCCGTACGGTCCGGGACCGTGGAAGACAGAGCCATGGCGGAAGGGCGTCCGCCGCGGCCGAGACGGAGTCCGGGCCGCTGGCCGCGCTCCACGCGAAGCTGGCGGAGCTGCCGGAGAGGATCCCCGCCCCGGTCACGGCACGGGAACTGCGCGAACAGCTCGCGGCCTGCTATCTGCGGCTCTCCGAGCAAGTGCCGCTCACCGCACGGCCCGAGGACCGGGAGCTGGCCGAGGCCCTGGTCGACAACGCGTACCGCACCCGCCCCTACGCCTTCAGCCACCGCCGAGGCGAACCGCGCCGCGGCCTGTTCCGCGGCCGGCTCCGCGGCCGGTCCTCCGGCCCGGACGGCGCCGCCGCGACGGGGGAGCGGAGATGACCCGCCGACTCACACGCCGTGTCCGGGCGGCGGGGCGGGCGCTGTGGCGCTGGTCGTCCGGGCGCACGCCCTCGGGTGACCGGCGGTCCACCGCGCGGTTCCTGCTCGGCCGGATGCTGCTGCTGCCCGCCGTCGCCCTCACGGTTCTCGCCCTCGCGGCCACGGCGTACTTCAACCTCCAGGGCCGCACGGAACAGCTCCGTGATCGTTACGCCCCCGCCCTGGTGGAACTGACCCATGCCCGGATCTCGCTGACGCTGGCGCAGTACGAGGCCGAGCGCCGGCTCGGCACGGGCGAGGACGAACCACTGCCGCAGACCGCCCTCGTCGGGCTCGGCGAGCGGTACCCCTCCCTGCTGACCGAGGCGTCGCAGAGCCTGAACAACGCCGCCCAGACCAAGGCCCTGGGCAAGGCCCAGGAGCAGGAGGTCCGCGTGATCTCGGGGCTGGTCGTCGCCTACGACGACTGGATCAACTGGGCGAACAGCCACCACGGGAGCGACGAACTGCGCAGGGCCGGCATGGAGTACGCGACGGGCCTGCTGGGCAGTGGCAGGGGCCCCATCGATGCCACTTCCCCGGCCCTCCTCGACCGCGTCAGGAGCCTGGAGAAGGAACTGCGCGCCGACGTGGACGACCTCTCGGCATGGACCGCGCTGCCGGTGGGGGCGGCGTCGGCGGCGCTGCTCGCGGCGCTGGTCTTCACGTTCACCGTCGTGGGCACGCTCAACTTCGTCCGGGGGCAGCTGCGGATACGGAGCCCCCTGCTGACGGTCTTCGCGGTGCCTGTCCTGCTGGTGCTCGTGGTGCTGGCGTTCGGCGCCGCCGGTCAGCACCGCGCGCAGCAGTACGTACGGCACACCGCCGGAAACCTCGGCGCCGTCTCGGTGGCGCACGCGGCCGGCGACAGCATCAAGAAGGAGATCAAGAGCGAGATCGACACCGACACCCTGATCGAGGAGGAGGACGAACAACTCGCCGCGAACCTGCGCGACACGCACCCGGGCACCTGGGCCTCGGCCGCCGCTCTGGCCCTCGCGATCGCCTCGGCGACCACCGTGGCCTGCGGTTTCACACTCTTCCACTACGGCCGGAGGCACTTGGCGATCCACTGGAGGTCCCCATGAGAACCACGCGCCCCTCGCTCCGCACCGCTCTGGCCTGCTGCCTTCTCGCCGTGGCCGCGCTCGTGTCGACGGGCTGCTCGACCGAGGAGGACAGAACGCTGGTGGTGCTGGGCCCGTGGACCGACGGCGAGGAGAAGCCGTTCGTGGACACGCTGGAGAAGATCGCCGAGCGGACGGGTGACACCTACGTCTACGAGGGCACACGCTCCCTGCGCGAGACGCTCGTGGCCCAGCTGCGCACGGACACACCGCCCGATGTGGCTATCCTCAACGGCCAGGGCGAGCTGGCCGAGTACGCGCGCGACGGCGACGCGCGGCCGTTGCCGGAGGATGTGGCGCAGGCGGCCATCGGACCGTGGTCGCCGAGGATCACGGTCCTGGACAAGGACGGCGAGCAGCGCCAGCACTCGTACTGGGTGCCGGTGCGGGTGGACCTCAAGAGCATCGTATGGAGCCGCCGCGGTGACACGGCCCCGGCCGGGGAGCCCACCTGGTGCCTGGGCATGGCATCGGACGCCACGTCCGGCTGGCCCGGCACGGACTGGATCGAGGATCTCCTCCTGCAGCGGTACGGCCCCTCCGTGTACGAGGAGTGGGCCACCGGGGATCTCGAGTGGGACGACGGCCCGGTGAAGGAGGCATGGCGGTCGTGGCAGACGCTGCTGACGGCGGCCGGTGACAACGCGGGCAAGGAGGCGCTGTCCACGCCCTTCGAGGGCCAGAGGCCGTACGGCCTGCTGAACAGCGGCGACTGCACCCTGGAGCATCAAGGTTCCTTCATCCGCCGCTACTACGGCAACGATGTGCTGCCCGCCCCCATCTCCGAGTTCGTCCCCGGTCTGCCGGCCCCTCAGAAGGCCTTCGAGGTCTCCGGCGACATGGCGGCCGTCTTCACACCGAGCGAAGCGGCCTGGAAGCTCATGGAGCAGCTGACATCCCGGGAGACCCGTGACGACTGGGCCGCCGTGGCGGAACCGGCGGAGCGTCCCTTCTTTCCCGACCGCACGGCGGGTCCAGGAGCCCTGACGCCGGGCACCGCGAAGGTCCTGGAACTGTTCCGGGAGGCGGACGAGCTCTGCTTCGACGCCTCCGACGCCATGCCGTCGACCCTCCGAGGCGCCTTCCAGCGGGCCGTACTGGAATTCCTCCAGAACCCGCGTGACGACCAGCTCCTCGACGGACTGCTGCGGCAGCTCGAGGCGGAACGGCAGTTGCAGCGGGAGGCGGGCGCGTTCGCCCTGGACCATCTGTGCGGCAGCCTCCCCGAAGGCTGAGCCGCCGAACGGCGGACAACGACGCCGACGGGTTCCCGGTGGGCGTGTCTCGGCGCGGGCGTGTCAGTCCCGGGCCCGCGGGGTACGGACGTACGCTGAGCCGGCGGCCCGGCCGGACGCGGGGCGTCGCACCACGAGGACGGCACAGAGGCCGGTGCCCGGCGCGCGACGGTCCCGCGGCCCTTCCCTCTCGCCCCGGAGGCGTCCTTGCGGTTCAGCCCACCCTCGCCGGGTCTGTTCAGCCGGATTCCGCTGGCCGGTCGCTATCCCGCGGCGGTGGCGCTCTCACTGCTCGCGCTGAGCCCGTATCTGATCCTCACCACCGCCACCTCCCAGGCGGAACCGCGGATCATGGGGGACATCGGCGCCACCGCGTTCGAGCTCCAGCTCGCCAGTGGCATGTCGAACGCGGCGTACGCGTTCGGCGCGGTGGCCGCCGCGGACCTCGTCCAGCGCGTGGCACGGCGCAGGATCTACCTCATCTGCGAGACCGGCTTCGTGCTGAGTTCGGTGCTGGCGTTCAGCGCGCCAGGTGTCGGCCTGTTCACGGCCGGTGTGGTGCTCCAGGGGCTGTGCACCGGGATGCTGCTGGTCGCGGCGCTGCCACCACTGGTCACCGGACACCCCATCGGGCGGCTTCGGACGACCGCGGCCGTCGTCAGCCTCGGGCTGTTCGGCATGGTGGCCTTCGGGCCGCTGGTGGGCGGGCTCGTCGGCAGTCTGGGCGGTTGGCGGGTGTTGTTCGCGGGCCTCGCCGCGCTGGCGGCGATCGGCCTGACCGTCGGCGCCCTGACGTTCGAGGGCAATGAACCGACGGCCCGCCGGGCGAGGTTCGACTGGTCGGCGATTCCACTGGCGCTCGGAACCACCGTGCTGCCGTTCTTCGGCGTCTCGTGGCTGACTCGTAGCTCGTTCGGCGACCCCGCCTTCTATGTGCCGGTCATCTGCGGGCTGATCTGCGGTGTGCTTCTGGTGGGAGGCCAGTACAGCAAGGCCACTCCGCTGATGCCGGTACGGCCCATCAGCAACACACTGCCGGTCGTCGGAACGGTCAACGCGATGCTCGTCGGCGCGTGCTTCACCTCGCTCCTGGAACTGACCGAGGTCTATCTGACACGGGAGGCGCACTACGCTCCGCTGCGCGTCGGGACGCTCCTCACACCCCAGATCCTCGGTGTGCTCGTGGCCGCCGTCCTGTTCCGGCGGCTGATGTCGACCCGCTGGACCCCGTATCTGGCCCTGTCCGGCACCGTCAGCGTGGCCATCGGCGCCGGCATCCTGCTGACCGGGTCCACGGCGAACGCCTCGGTGGTCGTCCCCGTCGCCGCGCTCTTCCTGGGCTTCGGGGCGGGCGCGGGCGTGACGCCGGGGCTCTTCCTCGCGGGCTTCTCCGTACCGTCGGCACAGATCGGCCCGACCTTCGCCCTGGTCGAACTGCTGCGGTCGGAAGCGGCGTTCCTGGTCGGGCCCGTTCTGCTGCACCTCGCCCTGACCATGGGCCTGGCACACGGCTTCCATGTCGCCGTGGCGATCGCACTCACACTGACCGTGATCGGCGTGCTGCTCCTGGTGGGCCTCTACGCCCTGGGCGGCGCACGTCCCCAGCCGCCGGACCTCGAATCCTGGCTGTCCGGCCGCTCGACGGCGTACCACTCACCCGCTCTGCTCGCCGCGATCCGCAAGACCTGAGCAGAGCGGGTGAGAATGCGTAGCCGCCGACGGGACCGCGGCCTCCCGCGCGCCTCGAATACCTCTCCCGGATACCTCTCTCAGAGAGAGGCGAGATACCGGGCGTGGAGCTGCCCGCACGCGGCGTCGATGGACGAACCGAACTGCCGCCTGCGCGTCGCCCGCACCCCCAGAGCGCGCAGCTGCGCCACGAACCGCGAGACCGTCTCCGCCGCCGGTGCCCGGTAGGAGGGGTCGGCGCCGGAAGCGGTGTTGTACGGGATCACGCTGACGTGGAACAGCTCCGGGCGTGACCGCGCCCTCACCAGCCGGGCCAGGGCGCGCAGATGCTCGTCGGAGTCGTTGACTCCGTCGATGAGCAGATACGCGAGGTAGACCTTGCGGCGCACGGCGACGACGTGCCGGTCGAGGACGGCGAGATTCTCGGCCAGCGGGAAGCGGCGTTCCAGAGGGATGAGCTCTGCCCGCTGCTCCGGAAAGGGGGAGTGGACGGACAAGGTCACCGTGATCTGCGGCTGTTCTCGTGTGAGCCGTGCCAGGTTGGGTGCGAAGCCCACGGTCGAGACGGTGATGCGCCGCGGCGAGAGCCCGCCGTACCCCGGGGTGGTGAGCAGTTGGAGGGCGGGGAAGATGTGCGGGTTGGCCAGCGCCTCGCCCATGCCCATGAAGGCGACACTGTCGGGCAGGGCCGCACCGTCGGCGCGCCAGTGCGGATGCACGACCTGGGCGTAGATCTCGTCCGCGGTCAGGTTGCGGACCAGTCCCACCGCACCGGTGGCGCAGAAGGTGCAGCCCAGGCCGCATCCCGCCTGGGACGAGACGCAGATCGACGACCATCCGGCCCGGTAGCGGGACAGGACCGTCTCCGCGCGGACGGTCCGGGTCCCGGCCCCGGGCCGCGTCCGCGCCCGCGTCTGGGACCGGGCCTCGAAGAGGACCTTCTCCACCTGCTCCGCCGACTGGATGACCACCGGCTTCAAGGGGAACACCGTTGGTCCGAAGCGCGCGGTCAGCTCCCGCCGCAACGCCGTGGGCAGCTCCCGCAGATCCTCGAAGTGCTCCACGCGCTGGTGGTGCAGGCAGCGCACGAGCTGCCGGAAACGGTAATCCGGTGCGCCCGCGCTCTCCAGACACGCTCGGATATCGGCCAGACGCGTTCCCGGCGGCGGGTTGGGGAGGACCGATACGTCCGAGGGACGTCCGCCCGCGCCGGCCGTACGGGTACGACGTGCCGTTGTCGCGTGATGCGTCAAGGGTGATCTCTCCTTGAGGTGACTTAGTGGGTGAGGGGGTACGTACGAGAAGGCGCCGCGGCGGCCGTGTCAGCCGGCTTCCGGTGCCTCCAGCAGGCCGCGGACCTCTTCCGCGGTGGTCTCCTGGAGCTCTTCCGCGAGGAGCAGCCACCGGGTGATGCCGGCCGCTTCGAGGAACGGCAGATCGTGGCCGGCGATCAGGAGCGCGCCCTCGTACGAGGCGAGCGCGCTCGTCAGCTGCCGCACGCTGGCGGTATCGAGGTTGTTGGTCGGCTCGTCCAGCATCAGCAGCTGCGGGGCCGGCGCGGCGAGCATCATCGCCGCGAGCGCGGCGCGGAAGCGTTCTCCGCCCGAGAGGGTGCCCGCGGCCTGCTCGGCGCGCGCACCCTTGAACAGGAATCGCGCGAGCTGGGACCGGATGTGGTTGTCGGTCACTCCGGGAGCCAGCCGGGCGACGTTCGCCGCGACGCTCAGTTCGTCGTCCAGCACATCCAGACGCTGTGGCAGAAACCGCAGCGGTACGAACGTCCTGGCCTCGCCGGCCAGCGGAGCCAACTCCCCGGCGAGGGTGCGCAGTACCGTGGTCTTGCCCGCGCCGTTACGCCCGACCAGCGCGATCCGCTCGGGCCCCTGCACCTGGAGGTTCCCCTCGCGCAGCCTGCCGAACCGGGGGCGCAGCTCACGCAGGCTCAGGACGGTGCGGCCCGCGGGCACGGCCGTATGAGGAAGGCTCACGCGGATCTCCGCGTCATGACGGATCGCGTCCGCGGCCTCCTCCCGGCGCTCGCGCGCCTCATGGAGCCGGTCCTCCTGAAGGCCGCGCAGTTTGTCCCCCGACTCCTGCGCGGAACGCTTCCGTTCGCCCGCCACGATCCTCGGGGCCCGCCGCTGGGCGTCCATCTTCTTGTTGTGCCGCTGGCGCCGGGCCAGCTTCACCTGGGTCTCTTCCAGTTCGCGTTTCTGCCGGCGTACGTCCGCCTCGGCGGCCCGCAGCATCCGCCCGGCCGCTTCCTGCTCGGTGGCCAGGGCCTCCTGGTAGGCGGACCAGCCGCCTCCGTACCAGCTCACGGATCCGGCACGCAGCTCGGCGATACGGTCCACGCGTTCGAGCAGTTCGAGGTCGTGGCTGACGACGACGAGCACACCGGAGCGCCAGGAGTCGACGGCCTCGTAGAGTCTGCGGCGCGCGGACAGGTCGAGGTTGTTGGTCGGCTCGTCCAGCAGGAGGATGTCGGGACGCTCCAGCAGCAGTGCGGCCAGCCGCAGCAGGACGGTCTCCCCGCCGGACAACTGGCCAACCGTGCGGTCCAGTTCGACATCGGCGAGGCCGAGAGAGCCCAGTGTCGCCAGGGCCCGTTCCTCGACGTCCCAGTCGTCGCCGATCGTCTCGAAGTGTGTGTCGCGGACGTCTCCGGCCTCGATGGCGCGCAGCGCGCCGCGCCGCTCGGCGATGCCCAGGGCCTCGTCGACGCGCAGCGCGGTGTCGAGTGTGACGTTCTGGGGAAGGTACGCGAGGCTGCCGCTCGCGCTCACCGACCCCTGGGCAGGGCGCAGCCGGCCGGCCAGCAGTCGCAGCAGTGTGGACTTGCCCGTGCCATTGGCGCCGACGAGACCGGTGCGGCCCCGGCCGATGGTGAGGGACAGCCCGTCGAGGACGGGGGTGCCGTCAGGCCACTGGAAGGAGAGGGCGGAGCAGGTCAGGGAGGTACTGGGGGTGGTGGGTGTCGCCATGGGGATTCTCGCAGTCGAAAGCGCGGTGGACGGGGGGCTTCGTATGCGAGCACCACGCGGCGACCGAACCGGGAAAACGGAGGGTGCGGCAGTCCGGAAAACTGGGAGGACGGCCCATGCACCGAGGTCGCATCCACGCGGGCGTCACGGACGGCGGAGAAAGCCGCTACAACGTGACAGGCGTACGGACAGAGCCGTACGGCGCGATGATCGCGAACCTCAGATGCGCAACGTCCACCTCTATCGGAGACAACAGGGCCGTGTGAAACCATAACGACCCATCCGGCGAAAGGCAAAGCCCCGGCCTGACGCCCGGCCGAAGGCGGCACGATCGTGCCTCGGCACACGTGGATCGGCCGGTCGGCCCTACGGATTGTTCTGCTCGGGACGATCGGGGTACCTGGCCATTGATCGCGAGTTCGCGGGTCCCGTGAACCCACGACCGGTCCGCAACCCCCGAGAACCCGGAATCCGAGGGAGCCGCTGTGAAGTTCGGTGTATCGACCTTCATCACCGACCAGGGCATCGCGCCCATCGCGCTGGGGCGCGCCATCGAGGAGCGAGGGCTCGACTCCTTGTTCCTCGCCGAGCACACCCATATCCCGGTGGACCGCCGTACGCCGTACCCCGGCGGCGGCGAGCTGCCGGAGATCTACTACCGCACCCTCGACCCGTTCGTCGCGCTCAGTGCCGCCGCCGCGGTGACCGAGCGGATCCTGCTGGGCACCGGTATCGCGCTGGTGGTCCAGCGGGACCCGATCATCACGGCCAAGGAGGTGGCGTCCCTGGACCTCGTCTCCGGCGGGAGGGCCGTCTTCGGGGTCGGCGTCGGCTGGAACGAGGAGGAGATGGAGAACCACGGCACGGACCCGCGCACCCGGGGCCGCCTCGTGGACGAGCGGCTGCGGGCCATCCGCGAGCTGTGGACGAAGGACAAGGCCGAGTTCCACGGGGACTTCGTCGACTTCGATCCCGTCTACTCCTGGCCGAAGCCGGTCCAGCGCCCCCACACGCCCATCTACGTGGGCGGCGGCGAGGGGGCCTTCAAGCGCGTGGCCGCCTTCGGCGACGCCTGGCTGGCCAACAGCGCGGGGCCCGAGGAACTGGCGCCGAAGATCGACCGTATGCGGAGCGTCGCGGGCCGGGATGTGCCGGTGACCGTCTACGCGGTGCAGAAGGAGCCCGAGATCGTCGAGCGGTACACACGGCTCGATGTGGAGCGGCTGCTGTTCTATCTGCCGACGATGCCGTTGGCCGAGAGCCTGTCGTATCTGGACGAGCTCGCCGCCGTAGCGGAACGCTTCCGGTGAGCCGTCGGATGCCGCCGTGCCGAGGATGACGAGCGGCCGGGCCCGGGAGCGCTTCGCCCGGGCCCGGGTCGCCCGCCTCGCGACCGTCGACGCCTCCGGCCGCCCGCACCTGGTCCCCGCTGTCTTCGCCCTCACCGGCGACACCCTGGCCTTCGCCGTGGACCACAAGCCGAAGCGGTCGACCCGGCTGAAGCGGCTGGCCAACATCCGTGCCCACCCCGAGGTCTGTCTCCTCGTCGACGGCTACGACGAGGACTGGGACCGCCTGTGGTGGGCGCGCGCGGACGGAACGGCCACCGTGCTGCCACCGGCCGAGGGCTCGGCGGTGTCCGCGCGGTATGTGAGCCTGCTCGCGCGGAAGTACCGGCGGCAGTACGCCGACCGCCCGCCGGAAGGACCCGTCGTGGAAATCGCGGTGACTCACTGGTCCGGCTGGCACGCCACTTGACCGGCCGGGGCACGCCCTCGGACAGACGCCCCACCATCGCGTCGGCCATGAGGTGATCGTCATCGACGGTCAGAACCGAGCCGGATCACAGCGCGAGTCGTTTGTCCTGTTCTGATAGACCGAGCGGGTGACATAGTCCCAGATTTTGCTGAAAAGGCTGAATACCAGGGCATGCATCCGATGTTCGCTTCACCCGACGTAGGGAGCTCACATGCGTATCCGTACGGCGCTCGCCGCCACCGCCCTCGCCGCCACCGCTCTGCTGGGCGGCGCCAGTTCGGCGTTTGCCGGGGAAGACCATGACCTGACCGCTGCGGCGGGCGGCCTTCATGCGGCGGGCGGCACGGGGTACTACGAAAACCTGGGCGGCGACGCGGGAATCACCGACGCCGGGTTCTCGGCGTTCGAGGTCGACGGCTGGTTCGGCTTCCTCCACTTCTGATCCCCGCCTTGCCGTTGCTGTCCCGCCCTCTGCGCCGAGCGCAGAGGGCGGTCGGCGTCGGGCCCCGGCCGGTCAGTGGATCCGTTCAGCGGATCCGGTCAGTAGACGCTGACGCCGTACGCGTTCAGCACCGGGATGATCGGCTGGAAGAACGACGTTCCGCCGGCTGAGCAGTTTCCGCTGCCGCCCGAGAGCACACCGATGGCGCGGCCGCCCGAGTAGAGCGCGCCGCCGCTGTCGCCCGGCTGTGTGCAGATGTTGGTGGAGATCAGGCCGTAGACGATGTTGCCGTTGCCGTAGTTGATCGTGGCGTTGAGGCCGGTGACCACACCGCTGACGACGCCGGATGCCGCGCCGCGGAAGGTGACGGCCATGCCGACGGTGGCATTGGCCGCGCTGGTGATGTCGACGCTTCCGACGGTGCCGGGTACGGGCACCGCGGGGTTGGTGTAACGCACGAGGCCGTAGTCGTTGTTGGGGAAGCTGGACCCCGCGGTGAGGCCGACGAGCGTGGTGTGCGTGGAGTTGGCGTACCAGGTCGAGCCGCTGCCGGCGCAGTGTCCCGCGGTCACGAAATAGTACGTACTGCCGCTGACGACATTGAAGCCGGCCGAGCAGCGCGCACCCGTGGAGTAGACGGCGTCGCCCCCGGAGAGCTGGGGGGAGAGCCGGCCGGCTGTGCGCTCGACGCGCAGCGCACCGGCGTCGGGGCCCGCTGCCCGCTCGATCGCGGCGATCTCCGCGGCGGATACGGTGCTGTCCGCGGTGACGACCACGGTGTTGGCCGCGGGGTCGGCGTACCAGGCGGTGCCCGCCACACCGGCGTCCAGGACCGCGTCACCGGCGGCGGCGAGCCTGCTCCCGCCGGACGCGTCGGTGACGGTCCCGGCGTTCGCGGCGGGGACCGCGAGTGCCACGGCGGCGGCGAGTCCCGTGGCGACGGCGAGCAGCCGGGGATGTCTGGATGTGCGGGCGCGGCGAATGGTGCGCTTGATCCTCACTTGGCGTTTCTCCCGGGGAATCGGGGGCCCTCCGAGGCGTACGGGCCCGTGAGGCGCGGCGTGGGCGGCCGTGCACTCCGGTCGGACCGCGCGCCCCCGGCCGGTGTTGCTCGGGAGTATCGGGGGCGTCAACTCGCCGCGCAAGGGCGTCTTTTGGCCGTGACCCGGGCTCGCCCGCCGGACACCGCGGGGTCGCTGTCCGGTGGATCCGCGACAGGCGGCGCGTGCGGTCTTCCCCGTCGGAGGGTCAGCTCCGTCGTTCCGCCAGCGCCAGCACCCGTCGTGCGTCGGCGACGACGGCCGCGTCCACGAAGCGGCCGTCGGGGAGGGCCAGGGCGCCCGCGTCCGCCGCCGCTGCCCGGACGATCTCGTGGGCCGCGGCCACCTCCACCTCCGTCGGCAGGAACGCCTCCTCGATCACCGGGAGCTGCCTCGGATGGATCGCCGTGCGGCCCAGGAAGCCCAGCGCGCGGCCCTCGGCGCAGGAGCGGGCCAGGCCCTCGGTGTCGCGGACGTCCGGGTACACCGACTGCGGCGGGGGCGGCAGTCGCGCCGCCAGCGCCGCGACCACCGCGCGACCGCGTGGCCAGGCCAGGCCCCTGGCGTCCGTGACGCCGAGCTCGGCGCGCAGGTCCGCCTCGCCGAGCGCGATGCCGTGCACAGCCGCGTGGTCCGCGATCGTGTACGCGTGCTCGATACCGAGGGCCGACTCCAACAGCGCATACAGCGGCGGCACTTCGACCGCCCAGTCCAGGACGCGGGCGATGTCGTCCGGGCCGCCGACCTTCGGCAGGCGCAGCGCGTCCAGGCCCGGCAGCGGGGTGAGACGGCGTACCTCCTGCTCGGCGAGGGGCCCGTCGAGCGCGTTGACGCGGACGTGGACCGGCACCTCGTGCTTGTCGGCGAGGAGGTCGGCGGTCGCGTCGAGCGCGTAGCCCTTGCGGTCGGGGGCGACCGCGTCCTCCAGATCGACCAGCACCACGTCGGCCCCGGAGCCGAGTGCCTTGGCGACGACGCCGGGGCGGTCGCCGGGAACGTATAGCCAGGTCAGATACGTAGGGTCCGTCACACCGCACCCGCAGTGCGCAGTGTGGCGATCTCGGTGTCCGTCAGGCCGAGCCCGGTGAGGATCTCGTCCGTGTCCGCGCCGTGCGGGCGGCCCGTCCACTTGATGGAGCCAGGGGTCTCGGAGAGACGGAACAGGACGTTCTGCATCTTCACCGTGCCGAAGTCCGGGTCGGGGAGCTCGGTGATCGAGTCGAGCGCCCGGTACTGCTCGTCAGCCATCACATCGCGGACGTCGTAGATCGGGGCGATGGCCGCCTCCGCCTTCTCGAAGGCCGTCACGACCTCGTCGCGGGTGTGCGCCGCGATCCACGAGCCGACCGCCTCGTCGAGCTCGTCGGCGTGCGCGGCACGGCCGGAGCCCGTGGCGAACCAGTCCTCGTCCAGGAACTCGGCCCTGCCGACCAGCCGCATCACGCGCTCCGCGATCGACTGCGCGGAGGTCGACACCGCGACCCACTTGTCGTCGCCGGTGCGGTAGGTGTTGCGCGGCGCGTTGTTCGTGGAGCGGTTGCCGGTGCGCGGCTGCACATAGCCGAGCTGGTCGTACCAGAGGGGCTGCGGACCGAGAATCGTCAGCATCGGCTCGATGATCGCCATGTCGACGACCTGGCCGCGGCCCGTCTCGTCGCGGCCGCGCAGGGCGGCCATCACCGCGTACGAGGTGGAGAGCGCGGCGATCGAGTCGGCGAGGCCGAACGGGGGCAGCGTCGGCGGACCGTCCGGCTGCCCGGTGATCGCCGCGAAGCCGCTCATCGCCTCGGCGAGGGTGCCGAATCCCGGGCGCCTGGAGTACGGGCCGAACTGGCCGAAGCCGGTGACACGGGCCAGGACGAGACGGGGGTTGGCGGTGGACAGCTCGTCCCAGCCGAGGTTCCACTTCTCCAGGGTGCCGGGGCGGAAGTTCTCGATCAGGACGTCGGACTCGGCGACGAGTTTGAAAAGCACTTCCCGGCCGCCGGTGGTGGACAGGTCGAGTGTGATGTTCTTCTTGTTGCGTCCCAGCAGCTTCCACCACAGGCCGATGCCGTCCTTCGACGGGCCGTGGCCACGGGACGGGTCCGGTTTGCGGGGGTGCTCCACCTTGATCACCTCGGCGCCGAAGTCGCCAAGCATCGTGGCGCACAGGGGACCGGCGAACAGCGTTGCCAGATCGAGGACGCGCAGGCCCTTCAGCGGGCCGTCGTGCCGGGGGAGCGGGGTCTCGTTCATCGTGCCTTCTTCACGTCGGCGAGCGGGTTCGTGGTGGCCGGGCCGAGTGCGGCCGGGCCCGTCATGCGCGGACCTCCAGGGTGAGGCGGGCTAGTTCGTCGAAGCCGAAGCCGTCGAAGCCGCCGACCGTGGTGGCGAGGCGGTTCTTCAGCGGGACCGTCCAGCGCTCACCGAGGGCTTCCGGGCCGCCCGCGAGCAGGCCCGCGATCGAACCGGCGGTCGCGCCGTTGGAGTCCGTGTCCCAGCCGCCCGACACCGCACGGCAGATGGAGCCCGTGAAGTCGCCGTCGGCGTGGGTGAGCGCGGCGGCGAGCAGGGCGGCGTTCGGCAGGACGTGCACCCAGTGGTGGTCGTGGGCGTACCGGGCGTGCAGGGCGTCGACGACCCGCTCGAAGCCGGCCGGAGTACCGGTGGGTTCCGTCCGCGCCGTCTGGGTGCCGAAGCGGATCGCCCGCGCGTAGCGGGAGTCCGGCGGGATGTGGGCCAGGGCGGAGGCGAGGGTTTCGTGGATCGTGGTGGGGGCGGGGCCGGCCGCGTGCGCGATCGCCGCCGCCACGAACATCTCGCCGTACACGCCGTTCGCGGTGTGCGACAACACCGCGTCGCGGTGGGCGAGTTCGGCGGCCTTCGCCGGGTCGCCCGGGTTCGTCCAGCCGAAGACGTCGGCCCGGATCTGTGCACCGATCCACTCGCGGAACGGGTTGCGGTGCGTCGCGGTGTGCGGTGGCTCCAGACCGTCCAGGAGGTTGCGGTAGGCGATGCGCTCCGCGGTGAACGTGCGGCCCGCCGGAAGTTCGTCCAGCCATAGTTTCGCCACGTCGCCCGTGGTGAAGTCGTGGCCGTGGCGCTGGAGCAGCAGCAGGCCCAGGAGCGGGTAGTTGAGGTCGTCGTCCTCCGGAGTGCCGTCGATGTTCTCGGCGAGGGAGGTGGGGCGGGAGCGACGGTTCCAGGGGTACGCCGCCGCGATCCGCGGGTCCAGGTTCCGTTCGGTGAACCAGGTGTTCAGGGGCCAGTTGCCGGTGGAGCGGGCGATGGCGCGGATGCCGTCGAGGGGGAGTTTCTCGACGGGCTTGCCCAGGACGCAGCCGATCGCCCGGCCCAGCCAGGCCGCGTGCAGGCGGTCGGTCTCCGATCTCGGGCCCGGCTCTGATCTCGGGCCCGGCTCCGGTCGTGGGTCCGGCTCTGATCGTGGGTCCGGCTCCGGGTGTCGACCGAACGGCTCGTCCTCACGTACGGCACGGGCCCGGAATACGGTCGGTTCCGCTGCCGCGAGGGGGGACGGGAGCTGGGCCAGTTCGTCCAGCAACGCCTCGGCGAGCAACCTCAGTTCGGGCGAGGCCGGTTCCGGTGACGCGCCGGCTCGCTCCGGCGCCAGATGGCCGCCCGCCGCGATCCAGCGGCGTTCGATCTCCGTCGCGTCCCGGCCGTCCTGTGCCGCCTGGCGCAGCTCGTGCCCGATCAGGTCCTCGGGCTGTACCCAGGTCAGTCGGAGCATCAGAGCCCCGCGACCGTTGTGAAGGCGGCCTCGTGGGCGCGGCGCCGCTCCAGGTCGCGGGCGTACACCTCGCGCGTGACCCGGGCGAGGGAGGCCGCCGGGGCATGCAGATCCAGCCTGCTGGCCCGCGCGATGTCCGTGCTCCATTCCTTCGGCACCGAGCCCTCGCCGTACAGGGCCCCCACGATCGCGCCGCTCATCGTGGCGATCGAGTCGCAGTCACGGCCGTAGTTGACCGAGCCGAGCACCGTGTGCCGGAAGTCGCCGCGACCCACCAGCAGCATGCCCAGAGCGACGGGGAGTTCCTCGATGGAGTGCAGACGAGAGGGGCGGCGGGCGCCGAGAGACGGCTTGCGGTACTCGGGGCCGACCGTGTCGAAGGGAGCCACTGCCTCGCGCAGCGGGGTCAGCGCGTCCTCGAAGTCGTCGTAGCGTGCGGCCACCTCGCACACCGCCTCGATCGCCGACTTCGTGCCGTCCTTCGCCTGCTTCAGGGCATCCCCGACGACGGACTCGGGCGTCGCGCCCGGCGTGAACGCGGACGCGACCGCCGCCGCGAAGACGCCCGCCGCCTCGCGGCCGTACGACGACTGGTGCGCGCCCGCGACATCCAGCGCCTCCTCGTACGCCTTCAGCGGATTGCCCGCGTTGACCGCGCCGACCGGCGCCATGTACATCGCCGCACCGCAGTTGACGATGTTGCCGACGCCCGCCTCGCGCGGGTCGATGTGTCCGTAGTGGATACGGGCGACGATCCACTTCTCCGCGAGGAAGATACGCTGGAGGGGCAGCGCCTCCGCCTCCAGCTCCGGGATCCAGCGGGGGGTGGTGATCAGGTCGGGGACCAGGTGATCGGCGACCGCGTACGCGTCGAGGTGGTCGCGGACCTTCTCGTAGACACGGATCAGGGCGTGCGTCATCAAGGTGTCGTCGGTGACGTGGCCGTCGCCCTTGTGGTATGGCGCGATGGGCCGCGCGGTCTTCCAGTCGTCCTTGTGGAACGGTGCCACGATGCCGTGCACCCGGCCGCCGTGCCGCTCGGCGATGGCCTCCGGGGTCCAGCCCTCGACCGGGCCGCCGAGCGCGTCGCCCACGGCGGCTCCGACGAGGGTGCCCGCGGTGCGGTCCTCCAGTGACGGGACGGGACTCGTCGGGTTGTGGGACGTGGTCATGCTGAGATTCCTTCGGAAGAGGGGGAGTTGGTCGGGCTGCTCATGGTGGCCAGGCGCTCCGCCAGGCCGATCAGGTCCGTGCCGGCCAGACGCGGCAGCGCGCAGCCCGCGAGCGTGCGGCAGGCCGCACGCCAGCTCTGCGGGAACGCGTCGCCACCGCCGAGTGCTCCGGTGAGCGCGCCGGCCAGGGCGGGGGCCGAGTCGGCGACGCGGGAGAGACAGGCCGCGGTGGGGACCGCCTCGCTGACGGATCCGGCCGCTGCCGTGGCGAAGGCGAGGGCCACGGGGACCGTTTCGGCGGCGGCGATGCCGTAGCTGTAGACGTGGTCGACGATCTCGTGCTCCAGAACGGGTACGAGGGCGAACGCGTTGCCGGGCCGGCCGGGGTGCGCGGTCACCGCGGTGCGGGCCAGGCTGACGGCGCGCACCGCGTTGCGGTGGATCTCGGTGCCCTCCGGCAGCTGGGCGAGGGCCTGGTCCACGCAGATGTCGACGGGCGCGCCGCCGAGGGCCGCGGAGACGGCCGCCGCCATGGCGCGGGCGCCGTGCACGCCGTCGCCGTCCTGGGTGTAGCGCGCGTCGAACTCAGCCAGATCCGCGGCGAGTTGGGGTTGGCCCGGGTGTACGACCGCGAGGACCGCGGCGCGTACGCAGGCCGCGTCGTCGAAGTAGTGCGGGTTGTCGTGGCCCGTCGCGGGGGGCCGTAGGCCGGCGGCGAGGTTGCCGAGGCCGGCCCGTACGGAGATGCGGGCGCGCAGCGGCATCTCGGCCGACTCGATCTCGTCCGCGCGGTCGGCGGCCGCCGCGATCTCGTCCGCGAGGGTGTTCCAGGCGAGCGAGAGCGCGGAGCGTACGCGCTGGTCGGCGGGGAGGTCCCCGAGGCCGTCGGCGTAGGCGTCGAGGACGGAGTACGCGGTGAAGGCCGCCCACTCCGCGTCGTCGGACGGGCCGAGACGCAAGGGCTCCGGGGGCTGGTTCAGCGCGATCGGGACGGGCAGGGTCGTCGTGGCGTTCTGCTCCGCGAAGGTGTCCAGTTCGCGGGTGAGGCGGCGCGTCCAGTCGGGCAGTCGGGCGGCGCGGTGCCGGCCGGAGGGCCACCCGGCGGCGTCACCCGCGGCGATGCCGAGGAGCAGGCCCTCGATGCGGTGGGTGGCGTCCGCCGGTGCGGGGAGCATGGGAGTGAGGGGCCTTTCGGTGGTACTGGGCGGTGCGGCGGCGGTGTCCCGGAGTCTCGTCATGCCGTCGTCCCCGCCCGGTCCGGTGCGGCGGGTGTCAACCGGTCCGCGATGTCGAGGACGTGCCGGCCGGCCATGGACGGGAGGCAGCTGCCGCGTACGGGGCCGATCGTCGCCGCCCAGTCGGCGGGGATGGCGGCCTCGCCGCGCAGGGCGCCGGCGAGGGCGCCCGCCACGGCCGCCGTGGTGTCGGCGTCGCGGCCCATGTTGACGGCGATCAGGACCGACTCGCGGAAGTCGCCCCGGGCCACCGCGAACGCGCCGAACGCCAGGCCCACCGCCTCGGGCGCCAGATCCGTCCACGGATAGCCCCCGATGACCACGGCCTTGCGCACCCCTCGCTCCCTCGACAACTGGGTGCTGTCGGGGTCGCGGCGGGCCCGGCGTGCCGCCGACACCGCGCGGTGCAGTGAGCGTGCCGTCCACGAGTCGTCCGGTACGACGGAGAGCGCGGCCTGGACGACCGCGTCCGGGGTGTGGCTGACCATGGCCGCGGCGACACCCGCCGCCACCGCCTGGCCGCCGAGGATGCCCTCGCCGTCGTGCGACACCGTGCCGTCGATCGCCACCAGGCGGGCCGCCTCGGCCGGACGCCCGGCCGCGTACACCCCGAAGGGCGCGGCGCGCATCGCGAGGCCGTCGCTCCAGGCGTGCCGGTGCTGGGCGGAGATGGGGGCGGCGAGGCCACGGCGCAGGTTCTCCAGTGTGCCGCGCTCGCTGAACCCGGCTCCCTTGAACGCTCCCTCGTCACGGTCGGCGATCCCCTCGTGCCAGGCCGCCTCGACATGGGCCATGGTGAGAGCGGAGCCGTGGTCCGCGAGGAGCAGACCCGAGAAGATCGCGTACTCGGTGTCGTCCGTACCGGCCGGGTCGTCGGAGACGAACCCCTGGATACGGCCCCAGCGCTCGCGGATCTGGGAGGGCTTCATGTTCTCGGCCGGCGCGCCGATCGCGTCGCCGACCGCGAGGCCGAGCAGGGCGCCGCGGGCGCGATCCCGCAGGGGAACCGCGGCCGCGGGCCGGGAGACGGGGACGGTACGGCGCCCGCGGGCATCCGGTGCGCCGTCCCTCGGCGGGACGGGATCGGAGTCGAGCCTGACACTCATGGTGGGTTCGTGCTCATTTCTGGGGTCGTGCTTGGTTTCAGCGCTGATAGCGGTCGAGGATGCGGTTGCCGTCGTCCGCGAGGCGTTCGCGCAGTTCCGCGATGCCGAACGCGCCGTTGTAGTACTCCTGGTAAGCGGGGGTGGCGATCTTGTCTTTCCACTCCGGGTAGCCGCGCACCCCGAGCACCGGGGACGGGCGCAGATTGGCCGCGATGTCGGCGCCGGTCTTCCATCCGTATGTGTCGGTGTTGAGGGACGGGTCCTTCAGCGCTTCGGTGCTGGTGGGCAACAGCCAGTCGCCGCGTGCCAGTTGCACCTGGTGCTCGGCCCGGCCGAGGAAGGCGATGAAATCGACCGCCTCCCGCTTGTGTGCGCTGTCCTGGGAGACCGAGAGGGTCTGCGGGATCGTGCCCTGCGTCGGTTCCCCCTTGCCGCTGGGCATCGGCAGGACCGTCCAGTCGAAGCCCTTGGGGGCCTGTTGCTGCACCTGCTGGCGGAAGGAGAAGTTGAGCGGAAGCATCGCGTAGCGGCCCGCGAAGAAGCCGGGCAGGGTGTCCGAGCCCGACATGCCGAGGCCGTTCCTGGGCGCGGTCCGGTCCTCGTTGACCTGTCGGTCGATGAGCCGTGCGACGGCCGAGTCCGCGCTGTCGTAGCGGATCTCGTTCTTGCCGTCGGCGTTCTCGTAGAAGATCTTGCCACCGGTGGACAGCGACAGATTGACGGACTGGGCGACCGGCTCCTTCATGGACCAGGCCACACCGTACTGGTCGGTCTTGCCGTCGTTGTTCTTGTCGCGTGTCAGCTTCTTGCTGACGTCCTCGAACTCGTCCCAGGTCCAGGGATGCTGGGCCGTGGGGATACGGACGTGCGCCTGTTCGAGAAGTGTTGTGGCGGCGATCAGGACGCGCGGCTCCTGGAGGAACGGGACGCCGTACGTTCCCTTGTCGTAGGTGGTGGTATCCCACGATGCCTGCGGGATGTCCTCGCGCAGCGACTTCGGCAGATAGTCGTTGAGGTCGGCGAGGTAGCCGCCGTTCGCGAAGTCGGTGAGGTCGGAGGCGTCGTCGTGGATGATGTCGGGAGCCTCACCGCCCTCGAAGGAGGTGAGGAGCTGGTCGTGGATGTTGTCCCAGCTGCCCTGCACGTATTTCACCTGGACATCGGGGTGGGTCGTGTTCCACTGCTTCACGAGCGCCTTGTTGGCCTCGACGGACTCCTTCTGCCAGGCCAGGCTGAGGAATTCAAGGGTGATCCGGCCGTCGGAGGCGTCCGGCCCCGAGCTGGTGCAGCCGGCGACCAGGGCCAGCGAGAGGGCGGTGGTGGCGCAGGCGCTCAGCCGCTTCGTACGGACGCGCATCAGCCCTTCACCGCCCCGCTGAGCATGCCGCCCACGAGCCGGCGCTGGAGCAGCGCGAAGAAGAGCAGGCTGGGAATGGTCGCGAGGACCGAGGCCGCCGCGAGCGGGCCCAGGTCCGCGACGCCCTCGGCGCCGAGGAAGCGGGTGAGGATCACGGACATCGTCTGGTTCTCCGGAGACTTGAGGAGCACGAGGGCGAAGAAGAACTCGTTCCAGGCGGTGACGAAGGAGAACATCAGCGTCGCCACCAGGCCCGGCGCGAGCAGCGGCAGGACCACGCTCACGAGCGTGCGCAGCCGGCCCGCGCCGTCCATCGCCGCGGCCTCCTCAAGGGAGCGCGGCACCGACTTGACGTAACCCTGGAGCATCCACAGCGAGAAGGGCAGGTTCCAGACGACGTACACGAGGATCAGGCCGATCAGGCTGTTGATCAGGTGCAGGTTCTTCAGGACCAGGAACAGCGGGATGATCACCAGCACGAACGGGAACATCTGGCTCACCAGGATCCAGACGGTGCCGGCCTGGCTGACCCGCGTCTTGTACCGGACCATCACATACGCGGCCGGGACGGCGATCGACACGGAGATCACCGAGGCGCTGACCGCCACGATCAGGCTGTTGAGCGCCGAGTGGAGCAGTGGCTGCGCGTCGAACGCGGCGCGGTAGTTGTCGAGGCCGGGATGGACCGGCAGCCACGTCGGGTTGATCGAGCCCAGCTCCTGGGGCGACTTGAAGGACGTGGACACCAGCCAGAGCAGCGGGAAGGCCAGGAAGACCAGGAAGCCCAGCAGGGCCACGTACTGGCCGGTGCGGCCCGCGGCGCGCAGTACACGGACCTTGGGCAGGGCGGACGTCGCGCTCATGCCGCGTCCTCCTTCAGCTTCTTGCGCAGGAACAGGGTGAGGAGGACCGCGATCACGGCGACCATGACCAGGCCCATCGCGGCCGCGTAGCCGAACTGCCCGTACTTGAACGCCTCTTCGTACGCGAAGAGCATCGGAAGACGCGTCTGCCCGCCCGGACCGCCCTGAGTGAGGACGTACACCAGGCCGAAGGAATTGAAGTTCCAGATGAAGTTCAGGGACGTGATCGCGAGGACGACCGGCTTCAGCGCGGGCCAGGTGACCGTGGTGAAGCGGCGCCAGAGACCGGCGCCGTCCAACTGGGCGGCCTCACGCAGCTCGTGCGGCACGTTCTGCAGACCGGCCAGGAGTACGACCGTGGTCTGCGGCATGCCCGCCCACACGCCGACGACGATGACCGCGGGCAGCGCGTAGGAGAGGTCCGCGAGCCAGTCGACGTTCTCGTGGATGAGTCCGAGCTGGGTGAGCGTCTTGTTCAGGACACCCGCGTCGGAGTGGTACACGAGCCGCCACATGATGCCGACGACGACCTCGGGCATCGCCCACGGTACGAGCGCCAGCGTCCGGGCCAGCCAGCGGAAACGCAGATTCTGGTTGAGCAGCAGCGCGAGGCCCAGGGCCAGTGCGAACTGGAGCAGCGTCACGCACACGGCCCAGATGAGACCGATGCGGAAGGACTCCCAGAACAGCGAGTCGTGGCGCAGGTCGAGGAGGTTGTCGAGGCCGATGAACCGGGTGGCCGCCGTGCGTCCCGCCTGCGCGTCGGTGAACGCGAGGGAGACGCCGTACAGGAGCGGGCCCACGCTGAGTATCAGGATCGGGATCAGTGCGGGGAGGAGCAGGAACCAGGCGTCCCGGTCCAGGCCGAGTGCCTGTCTGCGCTGGGCGGGGGTGCGGGGCGGTGGGGTGCCGCGGCTGCCCGGGGCGGCCTTGGCCCGGGACGCGGTGAGACTCATGGGGACCTCATGCTCTAACTGTTGGCCGCCGTCGGCGTGGTGGAGGCGCGGACGACGAGGCGGGGAGGGGCAGTGGTGGTGCGGGGCGCTATGGGGTGCGTGCCGTCCGGTGTGCCAAGGCGCTCCAGAAGGAGTTCGGCCGCGTGCCGGCCGCGCTCGGTGGAGCCCAGGTCGACGCTGCTCAGCGGGGGCCAGCCGGCCTGCGCGAGAAGGCTGTCGTCCATCCCCGCGACGGCGACGTCCTCGGGGATGCGCAGGCCCCTGGAGTGCAGGGCGCGGGCGACGCCGAGTGCCAGCTGGTCGTTGGCGCAGAACACCGCGTCGGGCCGGGAGGCGCGGTCGGCCAGCAGCCGCTCGGCGGCCTCGGCACCCGAGTCGATGCCGAAGTCGGTGTGCACGACGAGTGAGTTGTCGTAGACGAGGCCGCACTCCGCCATGGCGGTGCGGAACCCCTTGTCCCGGTTGCGGCCGGGCACCGTGTCGGAAGGACCGTTGACGAAGGCGATGCGGCGCCGGCCGGTCTCGTACAGATGGCGCACGGCCAGGGCGGCGCCCGCCACCGAGTCGGCGCGCACGCTGTCCACGGGCACATCGTCGGGCAGCGAACCGATGACGACAACCGGTCCGGCCGCGGTACGCAGCGCCTCGACGTGCTCGTCCGTGATCCGGATGGGGCAGATGATGAGACCGTCGCTGGTGCGGTCGCCCAGGCTGCGCAGCACGGCGAGTTCGTCGTCGACCACGGCCTCGGTGGAGTGCAGCAGCAGCCGGTAACCGGCCGCCTTGGTGACGGACTGGATGGCGCGGACCATCGCGACGTACACCGGGTTACCGATGTCCGGCATCGCGAACGTCAACTGCCGTGTCCTGCCGTCCTTGAGGGAACGGGCCACCGCGTTGGGTACGTAGCCCAGCTCCGCCGCGGCCCGCTCCACCCGCTCGACGGTGTCCCGACGGGCGCCGAGGCCGTTGAGCACACGGGACACCGAAGCGATGGAGACCTCGGCGCGCTCGGCGATCGACACGATCGTCGGCTGCCCGCTGCTCGGTGTCCTCGGCATCGCTTTGGCCCCCTGCGTCCGCTTACTTCCGAGTTTCTGTAAACGTTTCCGGCGACTGGAAACGTTTACAGATATTGCTGCCAGGTTTCCTGACCGTCAATAGGAGGTAAATGTGACGCATCTCATGTTGCGGCGGCGCGGGCGAACTCCGGCCGACTCAGGGGCTGTTCCTGACAGCCCGGACGCACGGCGAACCCATCGGCCGCGCCGGTCCGGCACGCCGAGCGGTTCGCGGGTCACCTGCGCGGGGATCCGGCGGACGGTGAACTGGCCGGTGAACAGGCGGCGGTGGTGGGCGAGCTCCGGTGCGCCGACGCGCGAACCGATCTGTACGCCGGCCTGCGCGGTGGTCGATGCGCCGGTCCGGCATCCGGCCCCACTCGGGCCGGATGCCGGACCGGCGCGCTGTCACCCGGTGCTGCCGCGCGGTTCACGCCTCGACGGCGGACTTCTCCGGATCGGGGGCCGCGGGGGTCTTGTCCGGACCGGCGGCGACGTGGCGCACGGCCGGGATGACGGCGGCGATCGCGGCGGAGACCACGGCGATGCCGCAGCCGATCAGCAGGCCGGCACGGAAGCCGCTCTCGGATGTGATGCTCTGTCCGCCGATGCTGGTCGTCATCTGGGAGAGGACCAGACCGATCACAGCGGCGCCGATGGAGGTGCCCAGGGAGCGCATGAGCGTGTTGAAGCTGTTCGCGGCGGCGGTCTCCGAGAGCGGGACGGAGCTCATGATGAGCGCCGGCATCGAACCGTAGGCGAGGCCCACACCGCTGTTGATCACCATGATGGCCAGCATGATGCCCCACGCGGACCCCATCAGCGCGAGCGAGAGTCCGTAACCCGCGGCGATCACCAGCACTCCGCTGACCAGGGTGACCTTCGGGCCGCTGGCGTTGGTCAGTTTGCCGCCGAGCGGGGAGACGATCATCATCATCAGGCCGCCGGGCGCCATCCACAGACCGGACGCGAGTATCGACTGTCCCAGTCCGTAACCGGTGGCCTCGGGGAACTGCAGCAGCTGCGGTATCACCAGCATGCTGGCGTACATCGCGAAACCGACGAAGACCGAGGCGATGTTGGTGAGCAGCACCCGGGGGCGGGCCGTGGTGCGCAGGTCGACCAGCGGGTCGGCCGTACGCAGTTCCCACGCTCCCCAGGCGGCCAGGAGTAGGACGGCGGCGGCGAACAGGCCGAGCGTGGTCCCCGAACCCCAGCCCCAGTCGGCTCCCTTGGAGACCGCGAGCAGCAGACAGACCAGGCCCGCGCCGAGACCGAGCGCACCGGGTGCGTCGAAACGCTGCCCCTTGGCGGCGGCCGGCACGCCCGGGATCAGAAACCAGATCAGTACCGCGATCACCGCGGCCAGTACGGCGGATCCCCAGAAGAGCACACGCCAGTTCGCGTACTGGGCGACCGCCGCGGCGATCGGCAGGCCGAGGCCGCCGCCGATCCCCATGGAGGCGCTCACCAGCGCGATGGACGAGCTGAGCTTCTGCGCCGGAACGACGTCGCGCAGCAGGGCGATGCCCAGTGGCACCATCCCCATCCCCATGCCCTGCAGGCCGCGTCCGATGATCATCGGGATGACGGAGGACGAGAGGGCGCACACCACCGAGCCCGCGATCAGCGGCACCGAGCACGCGAGGAGCATGCGGCGCTTGCCGAGCAGGTCGCCCAGGCGGCCGACGACCGGAACGCAGACCGCTGCTACGAGGAGGGTGGTGGTGATCACCCAGGTGGCGTTCGACGGCGTGGTGTGCAGAATCTGCGGCAGCTCCGCGATGAGCGGCGTGACCAGTGTCTGCATGATCGCCGCCGTGGTACCGGCGAGCGCCAGCGTGGCGACCACGCCACCCGAGCGGGATGCGTGCTGTGGGGCGTCCATCAGGGACTCCTATGACTGTGCAACGGGAAGCAAGCTTGTGCATCATACATACTGTGTGCAACAAGCACTTTACGTGCATGATTCATACGCACGAAGACGGAATGCGGGCCGTTCGGACACGGTGCGAGAATGACCCGGCGAGAGAGGCAGGAGGCGACATACGCATGACTGGCGCCACCCACGAGGTCGAGTACGAGCAGATGCTGCTCAGCCGCCACACGTTCTTGAACCAGAGAGGCGGACGACGCAAAGACGCCGTACTGGACCGCAGCGCCTACATCCTGCTCAGCCGCATCCGCGTGCAGGGACCGATGTCGATCGGCGAACTCAGCGACGCCTTCGGGCTCGACGCCTCCACCCTGAACCGGCAGACGGCCGCGACGGTACGCGCCGGACTCGCGGAGCGTATCCTGGACCCCGACGGCGGCATGGCACGCAAGTTCCGCATCACGCAGGAGGGCGCGCGCGTACTCGACGAGGAGAGGGAGGGCATCGTCCGCTCCCTGGACCGGGTCATGGCCGACTGGCCCGAAGAGGACATCGCCGCCTTCGCCGCGTATCTGAAGCGCTTCAACACCGACATCGAACGCCTCGGCGGCAGACCCTGGCCCCGCGGGTAACTCCGAGGGGACCGCGGGGCCGGGTACTTTCGCACCACGCACCGACCAGGGCCACGGATACCCCTCGGCGGGTTCCCCGGCCCCGACCACCGCGGGGATGACCGCGGGCAGCCGGGGCGCGAGGCGGGGCAGCCACCGGAGAGTCTCAGACGGCCCCGGAGAGTCTCCGGTGGGTCATGCCGCCGCTCGGGAGCGGGCCTCGCCCTCCTCCCTTCCGTCCACATCATGGTGAATGGGTGTCCCCGAACCGGTCAGCGGAACCCCTGTCCCGCCCCGGCGCGCCGCGATGATCTCCGCCGCGATGGACATGGCGGTCTCCTCAGGGGTGCGGGCACCGAGATCGAGGCCGATCGGCGAGCGCAGCCGGTCCAACTCGCTTTCGGTGACGCCGACTTCGCGCAGTCGCCGGTTGCGGTCCTCGTGGGTGCGGCGCGAGCCCATCGCGCCGACGAACGCGACCGGCAGCCGCAGGGCCGTCTCCAGCAGCGGAACGTCGAACTTGGCGTCATGAGTGAGCACGCACAGGACGGTCCGTCCGTCGGTCGCGGTACGCCGGAGGTAGCGGTGCGGCCAGTCGACCACGAGTTCGTCGGCCTCCGGGAAGCGGACGCGGGTGGCGAAGACCGATCGGGCGTCGCACACGGTCACGTGGTAGCCGAGGAACTTGCCCGCCCGTACGAGCGCCGTCGCGAAGTCCACGGCGCCGAAGACGATCATCCGGGGCGGCGGCACCCTCGATTCCACGATCAGGGTCACGCCGCCGGGGCAGCGCGATCCGTCCTCCGCGATCTCGACCGTGCCGGTGCGTCCGCTGTCCAGCATCGCGCGGGCTTCCTCCGCCACCGTCCGGTCCAGTTCCGGACGTCCGTCGAAGCCGCCCTCGTACGATCCGTCGGGGTGGACGAGCAGCGCCCCGCCGAGCAGTTCGTCCGGTCCCCGGGCCACCCGGGCGAGTGCCGCCGTCTCCCCCCGGGCGGCGGCCGACACCGCCCCCCGGAACACCAGCGAGTCCGCGCGTACCGGCGTGACGAGGACGTCGATGACGCCGCCGCAGGTGAGCCCCACCGCGAAGGCGTCCTCGTCGCTGTATCCGAACCGTTCACGCACTGTCCGGCCGTCCCGGAGCGCCTGGACGCACAGGTCGTACACCGCCCCCTCCACACAACCGCCGGAGACGGAGCCGATGGCGGTGCCGCTGTGGT
The DNA here is from genome assembly GCF_044766385.1 of Streptomyces sp. NPDC102274. Taxonomy (NCBI): domain Bacteria; kingdom Bacillati; phylum Actinomycetota; class Actinomycetes; order Kitasatosporales; family Streptomycetaceae; genus Streptomyces; species Streptomyces sp. NPDC102274. The sequence continues at coordinate 69,715 of NZ_JBIWLW010000019.1, forward strand.
CGACGGCCAGGGCGGCGCCGGGACCGCGCGGCGCGCTGCCGCCGACGGCCACGACGGTGGCGACGGCGAAGTCCCGGCCCTCCTCGAGCCAGCGGTCCAACTGCTCCGCGACATCAAGCACTCCGGGCTCCCTCCGCGTTCCGGGCTTCCTCCTCCGCGCGACGCCGGGCTTCGTCCGCCGCCCGCAGGACGCGGTCCGGACGGATCGGCAGATTCCGGTGGCGTACACCGGTCGCGTGCCACACCGCGTTGGCGATCGCGGCGGCGACGCCCACGACACCGATCTCGCCGATTCCCTTGATCCCGACCGGGTCGTCCGGGTCCGGGTCCTCCACCCAGTCCGCCTCGATGAGCGGCACGTCGGCGTGCGCGGCGAAGTGGTAGCCGGCGAGATCGGCGCCGACGTGGCCGCCCGATTCCTGGTCCCTGATCGCCTCCTCGTGGAGGGCCATGGACAGTCCCCAGGTCAGTCCGCCGATGAACTGGCTGCGGGCGGTGAGCGGGTTGACGATCCGGCCCGCGGCGTAGATGCCGAGCAACCGTCGTACACGTACCTCACCGGTGGTGACATCCACCGCGACCTCGGCGAACTGCGCTCCGAAGGAGTGCCGTTCCTTCTTCGCGAGGGCGCCGATGGCCTCGGCCGTGTTCGACCGGGCGGTGATCCCCTCCGGCGGAATGGTGCCTCCCAGGGCCAGTCGCTCCCGCAGTTCGTCCGCCGCGATCGTCACCGCCCATGCCCAGGAGCGCGTGCCCATCGAGCCGCCGGCGAACATGGCCGGGCCGAGATCGCTGTCCGCGAGGCGCATACGGACGCGGTCAGGACCCACCCGCAGCGCGTCCGCGGCGACCAAGGTCATCGCGGTCCGCGCGCCGGTTCCGATGTCCGTCGCGTTGATCCGCACGGTGAAGGTTCCGTCCGGCTCGGCGGTCACGGCCGCCGTGGACGGGCCGGCTCCTGAGGGGTAGGTGGCCGCCGCCGTTCCGGTGCCGAGCAGCCAGCGCCCCTCACGGCGCAGACCGGGACGCGGGTCACGGTCCGCCCAGCCGAACCTGCGGGCGCCCTCCTCGAAGCAGGCGAGCACCTTGCGGCTGCTGAACGGCAGCCCGGACAGGGGACCCGTCTCGGGTTCGTTGCGTGCGCGCAGCGCGATCGGGTCCATGCCGCACTTCTCGGCCAGTTCGTCCAGGGCGGATTCGAGGGCGAAGGATCCCGGTGCCTCGCCCGGTGCGCGCATCCAGCTCGGGGTCGGCACATCGAGCCGTACGAGCCGGTGAAGCGTGTGATGCGCGTCGGCGTCGTACAGCACGCGCCCCAGCACGGCGCTCGACTCGACGAATTCGTGCACGGTCGACGTAAGACTCAGTGCCTGGTGGTCGAACGCGCGCAGCCGGCCGTCGGGGTCGGCACCGAGCCTGATCCGCTGCGCCGTGGGGCTGCGGTAGCCGACGAGGGAGAACATCTGACGGCGAGTCAGCACGACACGGACCGGGCGGTGGAGGACGGTCGTGGCCATCACCGCGGCCACTTGGTGCGGGCTGAGCCCCTTCGATCCGAAGCCGCCGCCGACATGCTCGGACCGCACACGTACGGAGGCCGGATCGAGGGAGAAGAGCTTCGCGAGCTCGGTCGCCACCCAGGTGCTGCCCTGATTGGAGTCGATGACGTCGAGCCGCCCGCCGTCCCAGCGAGCCGTCGCCGCGTGCGGCTCCATCGGGTTGTGGTGCTCCTCAGGAGTGGTGTACTCCTCGTCCACGACGACGGCGGACGCGTCGAGCTGGGCGGCCAGGTCCCCCTTCTCCGTCTCCGCCCGGACCATCGGGTTGCTCTCCGGCGTGTACGCACCGGAACGTCCGGCGAAGAACGCGACGTCGTGCGGCTCCTCGTCGTAGCGCACCACCAGCGCCTCGGCGGCTTCCCTGGCCTGCTCGGACGTTTCGGCCACGACCAACGCCACCGGCCATCCCACGAAGGGGACCCGGTCGTGCTGGAAGATCCCGAGGACGGGGTTCGGCCGCCCCACCATGCCGACATAGTCGGTGTCGACGCGTGGCGCGTTCCCGTGGTGCAGCACGGCGAGGACGCCGGGCATGGCCAGGACGGGGGAGTCCTCCACGGAGCGGATACGGCCACGGGCCACGGTCGACAACACCAGCCAGCCGTGGGCGAGTTCGGCGAAGGGTATCTCTCCGGCGTAGCGTGCCGCCCCGGTGACCTTGTCGCGGCCCTCCACGCGGGTGTGGGCGGAGCCGACGGCTCCCGTCACGGCGGAGAACCGGGTCGTCGTGGCCGGCGTCGTCGGTGTCGGCGTCGTCGGAGTCATCGGTGTCGTCATCGGCTCGCCTCCTCGGTGAGTTCGGTCAGCACGGCCACGACGAGGTTGCGCGTCAAGGTCACCTTGTATCCGTTCTCGGGAAGCGCCTCGGCCGCTTCCAGTTCGGCATCGGCCGCGGCGGCGAACGCCTCCGCGCTCGCCGGGCCGCCGATCAGTACTCGCTCGGCCGCACGGGCCCGCCACGGCCGGGACGCGACCGCTCCGAACGCGAGGCGCACATCGCGTACGACACCGTCCTGAACATCGAGCGCGGCGGCGATCGAGCCGATCGCGAACGCGTACGAGGCGCGCTCGCGCACCTTCCGGTACCGCGAGTGGGCGGCGACCGGGGCCGGCGGCAGCGTGACGCCGGTGATCAGCGCGCCGGGCGGAAGGGCGGTCTCGATGTGCGGGGTGTCTCCCACCGGCAGATAGAACGCCGCGATCGGCGACTCACCCGGCCCGTCCGCCGTTTCGTACGAGATGACGGCGTCGAAGGCGGCGAGCGCGACCGCCATGTCCGAGGGGTGGGTGGCGACGCAGTGCTCGGAGGCGCCGAGGATCGCGTGATTGTGGTGCTCACCCGCGAGTGCGGGGCAACCACTGCCCGGTGCACGCTTGTTGCACGGTTTGCCGAGGTCGGTGAAGTAGCCGCAGCGGGTCCGCTGGAGGAGATTCCCGCCGACCGTGGCCATGTTACGCAGCTGTCCCGAGGCGCCGGCCAGCACGGCCTGCGCCAACGCCGGGTAGTGACGGCGCACTTCGGGGTGGGCGGCGAGATCGCTGTTGGTGACGGTCGCGCCGATGCGCAGCCCGCCGTCGTGGGTGAACTCGACTCCGGCGAGGGGAAGTTCGATTACGTCGACGAGCAGCGCGGGCCTCTCCACGCCGACCTTCATCAGGTCGATGAGGTTGGTGCCGCCACCGAGGAAGCGGGCTTCGGGGGCGGCGCCGAGCAGGGCGACCGCTCCGGCGACGTCGACGGCACGTTCATAACCGAACTCCCTCATGCCGCGGCCTCCTTGACCTCGGCCTCGGCCGCCTTCTCGACCTTGACCGCTTTCTCGGCCTCGACCGCCTCCGCCGCCCGCGCGACGGCCTGCACGATCGACACGTAGGCGCCACAGCGGCACAGGTTGCCGCTCATCCGCTCGCGTATCTCCTCGGCGGTGAGTGCGGGCACCCCCGCTTCCGGCCGGACATCGCCGGTCACGGCGCTCGGCCAGCCCGCCGCGTGTTCCTCGATCACCGCGAGGGCCGAACAGATCTGCCCAGGTGTGCAGTAGCCGCACTGATAGCCGTCGAGGTCGAGAAAGGCCTGTTGCACCGGATGTAGCCGCTCACCATCGGCAACGCCCTCGATGGTGGTGATCACGCGCCCCTCGGTCGCGACCGCGAGCTGAAGGCAGGAAACCGCCCGGCGACCGTCGAGCAGCACCGTACAGGCGCCGCATTGGCCCTGGTCGCAGCCCTTTTTGGTACCGGTCAGATCGAGATGCTCGCGCAGGGCGTCGAGCAGGGTGGTGCGATGGTCGACGGGCAGTGCGTACTTCTCGCCGTTGATGTTCAGTGTGATGGCGCTGTGCGTCGATGAGGGGGCTGGGGCCATGATCAGCCTTCTTTCGCGTTGCTGATAGGCGTCGAACGAGACGATCCCGACGAATGTCCGGGTGCGAGAGGGCACGAGTCGGCCATACTGGCCGGATTTGCCGCTATGGTGGACCTAAGTGGACAACTGTCCGCCTGTTGTCGAACCTAACGGACAGCTGTCCGGTTAGCAAGGCGGGGCTTGACCGTGATTCCGGAGGGAGGACGAGTGCGACCGGAAGGTGAACGCATGCGGGAAGAGACGACTCTGCGCTCGGACGCTCAGCGGAATCGCGAGCGCATTCTGGAAGTCGCGCTGGCCGAGCTGACGCGAACCGCGGACGCCCCGCTGAGCGCGATCGCGAAGAAGGCGGGCGTCGGCCAGGGGACGTTCTACCGTAATTTTCCCAACCGCGAGGCCCTCGTCCTGGAGGTCTACCGCTACGAGATGCAGCAGGTCGCCGACACCGCTGCCCAGCTGCTCCGGACCCGCGCACCCGACCAGGCCCTGAGGGAGTGGATGGACCGCCTGGCCCAGTACGCCATGACCAAGGCCGGCCTGGCCGGCGCGCTGCGCAATACCACCGGCAAGTACGGCAGCCTGGGGCAGCTGGGTCACGAGCCGGTGGCCAGGGCGGTCACGCTCCTGCTGAACGCGAACGAGGAGGCAGGCACCGTCCGCCCGGGGCTGACCCCCGACGATTTCGTGCTCGCCATCGCCGGGCTCTGGCAGCTCGACCCGCACAGCGACTGGCAGCCGCGTGCGACGCGACTGCTCGACCTCGTGATGGACGGACTGCGGGCGGGGGCGTCCGGAGGGGGCGGGCCCGAGGCGGCCGGGCCCGCGGCCGGTCGGTCCGGAGCCGACGGGCCGGGGGACGGACAGAGTTGAGGTGGGAGCACCTGAGGTGGGAGCACCTGAGGCTTGCGGACAGGGCCCCGGATCAGCCGGTCACGTCCATGCGCTGAGTGCCGACGACCGACAGCAGTCGCAGCGCCTCCTCGGACGGTGAGCCGGGGGTGGCGGTGTAGATCACGACCCGCTGGTCCCGGTCGGTGATGTCGAGGACATCGCAGTTGACGGTCACCGGGCCGACCAGCGGGTGTGGGAACGTCTTGCGCAGGGTGGGCGTGGCGCACACGTCGTGGGAGACCCACAGGCGGGTGAACTCCTCGCTGCCGGCGAGGAGTTCACTCACCAGCTCGGTCACCTCGGGATCGTCGGGGTAGCGCGCGGCGACGGCGCGCAGATGCTGGGCCGAGGTACGGGCGAACGCGTCCGCGTCCGACACTCCGTACAACCGCCGTCCCCCTGGGTACGGCCCGAGGAAGACGCGGCGTATAAGGTTGCGGTCGCGTCGCGACACGGCCGAGAAGTCTTCCATGAGAGCGGCCGCGAGATCATTCCAGGCGATCACCTCCTGCGCCGCGGACGTCACGATCGCGGCGGCCTGCGGCAGTCGGCGCAGCAGGTCGAGGATGCTCTGCCGCACCTCGCGCGACGGACCGGGCGGAGGGGCCGGCGGTGCGCCGGCGAGGTGGTGAAGGTGGTCGCGCTCGGGGTCGGACAGCCGCAGGGCCCGAGCCAGCCCGGCCAGCACCTCACGCGACGGGCGCGGGCCGCGGGCCTGCTCCAGCCGCGTGTAGTACTCGGTCGAGATGAACGCCAGCTGCGCCGCCTCCTCGCGACGCAGCCCCGGGGTGCGACGGCGCGTCCCGGCGGGCAGCCCCACGTCGGCGGGGGCGATCCGCTCGCGCCTGCTGCGAAGGAAGGCCGCCAGTTCTTGTCTGTCCACACGTTAAGTGTGCGCGGGGGTGCGGAGCATATCCAGGTATCGCCGGTGCCTGGATAGGCACCGCGGACCGGCGCAGGCTCGCTGCCATGGACAACACACCACTCACCACCGACACACCCACCGCCACCGACCGGGGCCTGCTGGCCGGCAAGGTCGCCTTCATCACCGGTGCCGGTCGCGGTATCGGCGCCGCCGCGGCCCGGCTGTTCGCCCGGGAGGGCGCCCGGGTGCTGCTCGCGGCCCGTACGGAAGCCCAGTTGAAGACGGTGACCGAGGAGGTCCGGGCGGCGGGCGGCACCGCGGAGTACGTGCTGTGCGATCTGGCCGACGCGACCTCGGTGCGCGCCGCCGTGGACCGCGCGGTGGACCTGTACGGCCGGCTCGACGTCGCCTTCAACAACGGTGCGACGATCGTGCCGCCGGGCCCGCTGGACCAGGTGCGGGAGACCGACTTCGACCACGTCTACGCCGTGAACCTCAGGGGCCCGTGGCTCGCCATGGTCGCCGAGATCGCGGCCATCCGGGCCACCGCCGGGACGGGGGCCATCGTCAACAACTCCAGCGTCGGCAGCCTGATGGGCAACCCCGAACTGCCCGCGTATGGTGCGATGAAGCGGGCGGTCAACAGCCTCACCGAGTCGGCTGCCATCACCTACGGTCCGGAAGGCATCCGCGTCAACGCCATCGCCCCCGGCGGCACGCTGACCGAGATGATCCGTACCTGGGAAGCGAGTTCACCCGGTCTCGTCGAGCGAATCACGGCGAACACCCCGCTGCGCCGCGCGGCCGACCCCGACGAAATCGCCGAGGCCGCCGCCTGGCTCCTCAGCGACCGCTCCTCCTACGTGACCGGCACGGTCCTGCGGGTCGACGGCGGCGCGCGGGCCTGAGCCGGGGACGCCGTCGTGTCGTCGTCGGCATGGATTCCGGTGCGGCACGGACTTCGATGCGGCACGGATTCCGGTGCGGCACGGATTCCGGAGAGCGAAGGACGGCGGCGTCGGCCCCGTCGGAACCATGCAACGCGTTGTCGCGTCTGTCGTGGGCATGAGCGAAAGCACCACGCGAGCGACCACGGGCATGAATCCGACAACCCGGGGCGCCGTCGGATGTTTCCTGGCCGGCCTCGGCGCCGCGACCGCGGCGCTCGTGTGGGCGCCGCGGGCCGCCTTCAGCATCGACGGTGGATTCGAGGGCCATGCCCGCGATCTGAGCGTGCTCTTCGTCGATCTGCCGCTCATCGCGCTCGGTGGCGCTCTGGTTCCGCTGTTCGCCTGGTCACTGACCACGAAGTGGGTGCACCGCCCCTGGGCCGGCGCGCCCGCGGCGGTGGCCGCGCTCGCGCTCGGCGTGTGGGGGCTCACCGAGTGGTGGACCCCACGCCAGCAGCCGGATCCCGGTTACGGCCCTGGGATCTGACCCCCGCGCGACCCCATCCCGGGGAGGCCGAGGCATGCGGTGAGGGCGCCGGGGGCGGTGGCCGCGCCGGGGCGCTTCCCTCAAGCAGTCGGTTTCGAGCCACCGCGGCCCTGGCCCAGGGCGCGGGCGCACCAACCGATGAGCACGGCGTTGACCAGAGCGCCGAGACCGATGGCGATGAAGATCATGGAGCTGTGGTCCGGCAGCAGGAGCACGATCAGGCTCACCGGTGCGGTGGCGATCAGCGGCACCACTCCGGCGAAGGAACCGTCGGGGTTGTCGCCGAGGCTCACCACAACGGCCCAGATGACCAGGGCCGCGCACACGGCGAGGTAGACACGGGCGAGAACGCTGCCGAGCGCGTGGCGCACGGTGCGCGGCACCGGGTGTCCCGGTCGGCCCCCCATCTGCGCGACGCGCTCGGGGCGGAGCACGCGCGGCGACGAGGGTCAGGTGCCGGATGTGCGGCGGGGCGTGGCCTGCGAGTTGCGCAGCTCTTCGTTGACGCGCCGGGCTTCTTCGAGTTGGTCTTCGAGGATGACGATGCGGCAGGCGGCTTCGACGGGGGTGCCCTGGTCGACGAGTTCGCGGGCGCGGGCGGCGATTCTCAGCTGATAGCGGGAGTAGCGTCGGTGTCCGCCGTCGGAGCGCAGGGGAGTGATGAGACGGGCTTCGCCGATGGCTCTCAGGAAGGCGGGGGTGGTGCCGAGTATTTCGGCGGCGCGGCCCATGGTGTAGGCGGGGTAATCGTCGTCGTCGAGACGGCCGAGAGAGTCTTCCGCGCTCATGTACACCCCTGATCGGGTAATGCGTCGAGGGTCTTGGTGCCGTACGGTCCCAAGACCCCAAGCGGCCCCAAGGCCCCGGGCGCGACACCATGTGCCGGCCCACTGAGATGCCGGGCTTCTGTTTCCGCACCGCTGTCACTGGCTACGGAGGGAGACGTTAATCCCGGTGGATCCGCATGTCTACTCTCACCGTGACAGATTTTAGACAAGGCGGAACGCAGGGTTTCTGCCGGGGCGCGGCGGTTCCCCGCCCGGCGGTTCTCCGAGCGATGGTTTCCCCGCCCGGCGGCGGGAACCCGTTGGAACCTGTCGGTAATGCCGCTGGGGGGGTGCACGGACCCGGACATAGCGTCGTGAGCAGTCCCCGCGCCGTTCCGGGCGCGCCACCCGCCCCAAGAAAGGGCACCCCCATGCAGTACCTCGTGCCGATCGGCATCGGTGTCCTCTACGCGTTGCTGATGTCCCTCATCCGCGAACCGCACCGACGGCGCTTCAACGCGGTGATGGTCGCCGGAGCGGGTGCCGCCTACCTCAGCGGTGGCGGCCTGGGTGGCTGGGAGTTCGCGTTCACCGCCCTCGTCACCTATGTCGCCTTCCGCGGCCTGGACTCGTGGACCTTCATCGGCATCGGCTGGCTGCTGCACACCGCGTGGGACGTGGTGCACCATCTCAAGGGCAGCCCCTTGATCCCTTTCGCCCACGACTCGTCGCTGGGCTGCGCGATCTGCGACCCGGTCATCGCGCTGTGGTGCCTATGGGGAGGCCCGTCACCGCGTGATCTCCTCCACAAGGAGCGCCCCGCGCTGCTCAAGGACCAAGCCACTCCACGGGAAACGACTTCCTAGGTCCTGTCCGGTCGGTCTTCGTGGGCCCGCGGCGTCTGGTGCAGGGGGTACCCCCGTGCCGTTCAGGCCAAGGGGGAGCATCGCAAGGCGGAGGATCGGCGTTGTGGATGGCCCGGCCGTACGAGGACGATCCGACAACGCGGCGAGGTGCCGTGCCAGGCGTCGCGGGCCCACGAAGATCGACCGGACAGGACCTAGGTGTACCGCCCTGTCCGGTCGACAGGACCTGGCCGCGACACCTCGTGCGCCCGGCCGCCACCCGCGCCGGGCCGTCTCCCGGCAATGTTCGCCCCGTCACGTGAACATTGCCGGTCGCGGCACCACGCCCTGTCCGGAACCTACTTCGTCATCGCCTCGCCGGTCTCCAGCAGGGTCTTGAGGTCGCTGAGCAGCAGGCTCCAGCCACCACCCGCCTCGATGATCTCTCCCGCGAGCTGGGCCGCGTGGGCCGGTGCGCCGGTGACGTCGTGGGTCACCGTGAGTCTGGTGACACCGCCGTACGGCTCTTCCTCGATCTCGTAGGTGAGGCGCGTGAACGGTTCGCCCGCCAGCTCGGGCGAGAAGAGCATCCGGTACGTCTGGACGAGTTTGCGCGGCGGGTCCGCTTCGACGATCTCGCCCTCGATGATCTGTTCCGGCGCGCCGTGGCGGCGCATCTCCTCGCTCGACAGCACCCGGTATGTACCGCCGGCCCGGGGGTCGAGTTCGGACGCGCAGCGGTAGCCGTACCTCTCGCTCCACCCGGGCTTCGTGATCGCGTCCCAGACGGCCTGGGGTGTCGCCCTGATGTAGACCCGGTGGACCTGAACGGTCCTGGTCTCCTCGGCAGAGACTGTCATGTGTTTCCCTCCAGCTCGTTCTTGAGCTCGGTGAGCGCCGTCACCTGACGCTCGGTGTACTTGTCGATCCACCGGTCGTGGATCAACCGGATCGGTACCGGGTTCAGGAAGTGCAGCTTCTCCCGGCCGGACTTACGCGTGACGACAAGTCCTGCTTCCTCCAGCACCTTCAGGTGTTTCATCGCTCCGTACCGCGTCATCTCCACCTCGGACTCCAGTTCGGTCAGCGTGCGGCCGTCGCGCGCGAAGAGCAGGTCCAGCAGGAAGCGACGCGTCGGATCAGCCAGCGCCTTGAAGACACGGTCGTCGTCGGTCACGGCTCCAAAATAGGTGACCAGATGGTCACATGTAAAGCCCTCCGGGTACCGCGCGGAAGCCGCCGGCCCACGGCCGGCCCACGGCCGGCATACGACTGGTGCGCGGCTGGTGCGCGGCCCTCCCGGCCGCGTTGCCCGCGGCCGGGTCGATGGCCGTCCGGCCCCCCCGCTCGACCTTTGACCCAGGTCGACGGTTTACGGTCGACGACGTGAGCACGACGCGGATCTCCCAGCGCGCCGAACGCGGCGGCGCCCCGGCCACCACCCTGCGCTTCTACGAGGGCGCCGGGCTGCCCGCGCGGTGGTTCACCGCTCTGTGACCACCTCGGCCACCGTCCTTTTCACCGCCCCGTGCGAGGAGTACGTACGTTGTCGTCGTCGTCATCCGGTCCGGTCGCGGGCATGGAACGCCACCAGGTCGCCGTCTATGTCGGGGCCTTGGCCGCCGGAGGGCTGGTGGGCTGGGCCGCGCCGGACGCGGGACCCGGCTTGGAGCACGCCATCAACCCGGTGCTGGCCGCCCTGTTGTACGTGACGTTCCTACAGGTGCCCGCCTCGGAGCTGGTCCGCTCGCTGAGGGCGGGCCGGTTCCTGGCCGCCACGCTGGTGGTGAACTTTCTCGTGGTGCCGCTGGTGGTCGCCGCGATGTTCGCCTTCCTCCCGGACGACCGGGCCGTCCGCCTCGGCGTGCTCCTGGTGCTGCTGGCCCCGTGCATCGACTACGTGATCGTCTTCAGCGGGCTCGCCGGTGGCAGCAGCCGGCGCCTGCTCGCGGCCACTCCGCTGCTGCTGCTCGCCCAGATGGTCCTGCTGCCGGGCTACCTGTTCCTGTTCATGGGCCCGGACCTGGCCGACGTGGTGGCGGCAGGCCCGTTCGTCGAGGCGTTCGTCATGCTGGTCGTCATCCCGCTGACGCTGGCCTGGCTCACCCAGGCCTGGGCCGCGCGCCGCCCGGCCGGGCAGAAGGTCACCGACGCGATGGGCACGACGATGGTGCCGCTGATGGCCGCCACCCTGTTCACCGTGGTCGCCTCCCAGGTGCCCAAGCTCGGCGACACCGGCAGCCTGGCGGACGTGGTCCGCGTCGTGCCGTTCTACGTGCTCTTCCTTGTCGTGATGGCGTTCGCCGGACTCGGCGTCGCCCGTGCGTTCCGCCTCGACGCGCCCGCCGGGAGGGCGATCGTGTTCACCGGCGCGACCCGCAACTCCCTGGTCGTCCTCCCCCTCGCCCTGGCCCTGCCCGACGCACTGGCCGTCGCCGCGGTGGTCGTGGTCACCCAGACCCTGGTCGAGGTGATCGGCATGGTGATCTACGTCCGGGCCGTACCCCGGCTGCTTCCGCTCCGGGAGTGACCCGCGAATCCGTGAATCCGTGAACCCGCGCGCTTCCGGCGGCGGCCGGGCAGCTACGCCGTCATCCATTCGGCTGTACTTTCACGAGCCCGCTGACGGTGGGCAGTTGACCGCTGACGAGCCGAGTCGCGTGTCGGCACACGGGGGACGTTTCATATGCGAGCAATCTTGCTTACACGTACCGGCGTCACACTGATGAACCATGCGCCACTCGACATCCTCGGCCACTCGCCTCAGCCGCCGGCAGCTGCTGGCCGCCTCCGGCGCCCTCGCGCTGACCGCCGCCTGCGGCTCCAACACCGGCCGTGGCGGGGGAGCGGACGGTGGTGGCCCCGCGCTCGACCAGTGGTACCACCAGTACGGCGAGGCCGGCACGGAACAGGCGGTGAAACGCTATGCGGCCGCGTACCGGAAGGCGCGGGTGACCGTCCAGTGGCGGCCGGGGAATTACGACCAGCAGACGGCCGCGGCACTGCTGACCGAGAACGCACCGGACGTCTTCGAGGGCGGGCCGACCCTGGACCAGATCCGGGGAGGTCAGGTCGCCGATCTCACCGGCCTGCTGGAGGGCGTGCGGGACGATTTCAATCCCGCGGTGCTCGCCCCCAAGACGTATCAGGGCAAGGTCTACGGCATCCCGCAGGTCATCGACACACAGATGCTCTACTACCGCAGGAGTCTGCTGGACAAGGCCGGTGTCCGGCCGCCGCGGACCCTTGACGAACTGAACGACGCGGCACGGGCGTTGACGACGAAGGACGTCAAGGGCCTCTTCCTCGGCAACGACGGCGGGGCCGGCGTCCTCGGCGCCACCCCGCTGCGCGCCGCGGGCCTGGAACCGGTCACCACCGAGGGAGAAGTCGGCTTCGACGACCCGCAGGCCGCCAAGACCCTCGGCAAACTGCACCAGTTCCACGCGGACGGCTCCCTTCTGCTCGGGGCTCCCACCGACTGGTCCGATCCGTCCGCGTTCATCCACGGGCTGACCGCCATGCAGTGGACGGGACTGTGGGCCCTGCCGCAGATCCAGCAGACGCTGGGCGACGACTTCGGTGTCCTGCCCTTCCCCGAGGACGGCCCACAGGGCGGGCCGTCGGTCCCGGTCGGTGCCTACGGCGCGGCCGTCAGTACGCACAGCGGCCAGATCGATGCCGCGAAGGCGTATGTGAAGTGGCTGTGGGTCGAACGCACCGACTATCAGGAGGACTTCGCGCTCTCCTACGGCTTCCACATCCCCGCCCGGACCTCGCTGGCGAAGAAGGCGGCCGGACTCACCGAGGGCGCGGCGGCCGACGCGGTTCGGTTCACGACCGACCACGGATACGCACAGCCCCTGCTGTGGACCGACAAGAGCCTGACCGCCTACCAGGACGCCCTGAGCCGGATCATCACCGACGGCGCCGACCCGGCCGCACAGCTCAGGCCGGTCATCGCCACGACGAAGGCCGAGCTGAAGCGGGTGCGGTCATAGCCCCCCGGACAGCCAACCGGGCAGCCAACGGGGCAGCCACGCGGACAGCCAACGAGGCAGCCGCGCGGACAACTCACCAAAGCCGCCGCTCACTTGGGCGGCGCCTGCGCGGACCCCAGAACCGCTACGTGTGGTTCTGGCTCTTCGTGGGCCCCTTCGCCATCGGGCTCGCTCTCTTCACCTACGTACCGTTGGTCTGGAGCGTGTGGCTGAGCTTCTACGACGCCCACAACACGGTGACCCCCACCGAGTTCGTGGGCTTGGACAACTACACCGAAATCCTCGGCGACCCCTCTTTCACCTCCAGCCTCACCACCTTCGCCGTCTTCTCCCTCTTCATCGTCCCGGCGACGTACGCCCTCTCGCTCTCCCTCGCGCTGATGGTGCACCGGCTGCGCTTCGCCCAGGCGTTCTTCCGGTCGGTCTTCTTCCTGCCGACCGCCTGCTCCTACGTCGTCGCCGCGATCATCTGGAAGCTGTCGGTCTTCAACGGCGTGCGGTACGGGCTGGCGAACACGGTGCTGGGCTGGTTCGGCGGCGCCGACATCGCCTGGCTGTCGACCACCAGACCGCCCTGGTACTGGCTGGTCATCGTGACCGTGCGGCTCTGGCTCCAGGCCGGCTTCTACATGGTGATCCTGCTGGCCGGGCTGCAGCGCATCCCGGCCACCCTCTACGAGGCCGCCGCGGTCGACGGCGCCCGCCCCGGCTGGCAGGTCTTCCGGCACATCACCTTCCCGCAGCTGCGCCCGACCTCCGTCGCCGTCGTCCTGCTCCTGGTGGTCAACGCCTTCCAGGCCTTCGACGAGTTCTACAACCTGCTCTCCACGGCACGCGGTTACCCGCCCTACGCCAGGCCGCCCCTGGTCTACCTCTACTACGCCGCACTGGGCCAAGGGCAGAACCTGGGGCTCGGCAGCGCGGGCGCCGTGATCCTCGCACTGATCATCGCCGTGGTGACGGTGGTACAGGCGCGCTGGTTCGGCCTCGGACGCCGGGAGGACTGACCCCATGCGACGACACCCGACCAGCGGCCCGGCGGCGTACTCGACGAGCCGGGCCTTCCAGCGCTTCGCCCGCGGACTGCGGCCCGTCCTGCTCATCGCGCTCGCCGGGCTCTTCCTCATCCCGTTCTATCTGCTGGTACGCAACGGACTGGCCGCCGAAGCGGACATCACCGGGACCGGCTGGACGTTCTTCCCGGACAGCCTCCACTGGGACAACCTCCGGGAACTGTTCGACGACAGCAGCGTCCCCATGCTGCACGCCCTGTGGAACTCCGCCGTGATCGCCGTCCTCACCACCGCCGGAACCCTGCTGCTCGCCTCGCTCGCCGCATACGGCCTGGCCCGCATCGAATACCCCTACGCGAACCACGTCTTCTACGCGTTCCTGGTCACCCTCATGATCCCGTCCGCCGTGACCTTCGTCCCGAGCTTCGTCCTGGTCTCCTCGCTCGGCTGGATCTCCACCCTGCGCGGACTGATCATCCCGACCCTCTTCAGCGCCTTCGCGGTCTTCCTCTTCCGCCAGTACTTCCTCGGCTTCCCGCGCGAGCTGGAGGACGCGGCCCGGGTGGACGGGCTCGGCCACTGGCGTACGTACTGGCGGATCGTCGTGCCCAACACACGGCCGGTCTTCGCCGCCGTCGGCGCGATCGTCTTCATCGGCTCCTGGAACTCCTTCCTGTGGCCGCTGGTGATCGGCCAGGACCGCGACGCCTGGACCGTACAGGTCGCACTCGCCACCTTCACCACCGCTCAGACCGTCAACCTCCATGAACTCTTCATCGCCGCCGCCGTCTCGATCCTGCCCCTGCTGGCGGTCTTCCTGGTGCTGCAACGCCACATCGTCGCGGGCGCCGAGCGCTCCGGTATCGACGAGTGACCGGGCCCGGACAGGCCCCCATCCTCCGCCTTGCGATGCGCCCCCGTGGCCCGAACGGCACAGGCCGTCGATGTCGTGACCGCGTCAACTGACCGAACTCTGAACTGGACACCTGAATCCACCCCGCTTTGCGGGGGCCGATCGACAGACCTAGCGTAGGAGGGTGTGCGATCTCGGGACGGCGTCCGATGCCGGTTCGGCGTACGGGAACGCCGGCGCGGCGCTGGCGGTGGTCGACTCCGCGGGGACAGTGACGCGGTGGACGGGCGTCGCGTGTCGGCTGCTCGGCTATCGGGCCGAGGAGATTCTGGGCCGGCCGGCCGGGATGCTGCTGGCGTCCTCGGGTGAGGAGCGGGACTGGTTCGCGAAGGAGTGGTCCGGGAGCGCCCGGCTGCTTCGCCATGACGGGCGGACGGTGGACATGCGGCTGCGCGTGTCCGCGCTGCCGGGGGCGGAAGGGAGCATCGACTGGCTGGTCTCGGTGACCGGCGCGGCGGGGTCGGTACTGGAGTCGGTCGCCGAGAACTGTCCGTTCCCGATGGCGGTCTGGGACTCGGATCTGCGCATGGAGTGGCAGAACGAGGCCTTGGCGCGGGCCTACGGAAGCCCCCGCGAGGAGCGGCTCGGCCGGCCGTTGGAGGAGTCGCCGCTGTACGCGGACACCGGCCAGGTCGAGGCGCTGATACGGCGGGTGCTGGAGAGCGGCGTCCCGGTGGTCGACCACGAGCTGGACCAGCGGGACGGTCGTCGGCGCCGCACGTACGCGCTGTCGGTGTTCCCGGTCGAGAACGCGCGGGACGGCTTGCCCCGGGTGTGCTCCATGAACGTGGACGTCACCAGCAGTCGGCTGACGCGGGAACGGTTGACGCTTCTGAGCCGGGCGAGCACGCTCATCGGCACCACCGCGGACGTCATGCGGACGGCTCAGGAGGTGGCGGAGATCCTGGTGCCGGGGCTCGCGGACTACGTGTGCATCTGCCTCGTGGAGTCGGTCGAGCTCGGCGACACGCCCCTCGCGCGGCTCGGCTCGAAGGGCGACAGCGTCCCGGCGTTCCAGGTCGCGGGGACGGCGTCGATCCATGAGGACCTCCGGGAGTGGCGCCGCGGGGCCACGGTCCTGGTCCCCCCGCGCTCACCCCTCGTCGAGGTCCTGTCCTCCGGCCGGCCCCATCTGGAGCCCTTCCTCGACGCCTCGCCCGGCACCTGGCTGGACCACGACCCGCCATGGCGGGAGAGGATCAGCGCCCTCGGTATGCACAGCCTGCTGATCCTGCCGATCCACGCCCGGGGTGAGATCCTGGGCATCGCGGTTCTCGTCCGTACAAGGAATCCGGTGCCGTTCGACGAGAGCGACCGGATGGTCGCGGAGGAACTCTTCAGCCGGGCGGCGCTCATCCTGGAAAACGTCCGCGGCTACACCCGTGAGCACAACGCGGCCTTGGCCCTGCAGCGCAATCTGCTGCCGAGCAATCCGGCCGGCGGGAGCGCCGTCGACGTGGTGTGGCGCTACCTGCCGTCGGACAAGCGGGACGGCGTCGGCGGCGACTGGTTCGACGTGATCCACCTCTCCGGCGCCCGGGTCGCCCTCGTCGTCGGCGACGTCGTCGGGCACGGCATCAACTCCGCGGCGACCATGGGCCGGATCCGCACGGCGGTGATCACTCTGGCCGCCCTGGACCTTCCCCCCGACGAGTTGCTGACCAACCTCGACGACCTGCTCGCCCGTCTCGCGGCGGAGGAGGCGGACGCGAGGACCCCGCCCACCATGATCATGGGGGCCACCTGCCTGTTTGTGGTCTACGACCCGGTCAGCGGGCGGTGTACGGCGGCGCGTGCTGGCCACCCGCCGCCGGCGCTCGTCGACCCGTCCGGTGCCGTCACCCTGCTCGACGTACCCCCGGGGGCGCCTCTCGGCGTGGGCACCGGGACTTTCGAGGCGGTGGAGTACGAGCTGAGCGAGGGAAGCGCGCTCGTTCTCTACACCGACGGGCTCGTCGAGACCCGTGACCACGACATCGACTTCGGCCTGAACCGTCTGTGCCGCGCCCTCACCCAGGGGCCGGGGGCCCCGCTGGAAGACCTGTGCTCGGCCGCCGTCGACACCATCCCCCGCGGAGAGCAGGCCGACGATGTGGCCGTGCTCCTCGCGCGGACCCGGATGCTCGGCCCGGGCCAGGTCATGGAGTGGGAGCTGCCCGGCGACGCGGGGGCCGTCGGGGGCCTCCGAGCCGAGGCCCTACGGACGCTGACCGAATGGGGTCTGGAACGCCTGGTGCCCGCCGCCGAACAGATCATCGGCGAACTGCTCGCCAACGCCGTACTCCACGCGGTGGCCCCGGTACGACTGCGCCTGATCCGCCACGAGGTGCTGGTGTGCGAGGTCTCCGACTGCAGCTTCAAGACGCTGCGGCCGCGCAGCGCCGGACCGGCCGACGAGGGCGGTCGCGGTCTGGCGATCGCCACCTCGCTCGCCTCCCGCTTCGGTTCCCTGAGGACGCCGCACGGCAAGAGCGTCTGGGCCGAACTGGAGCTTCCGTGCGGCTTCCATGGCTCCCCGTCCCCGCCAGTACCCCCGTTGCGCGGGACCCTGACTGACGGCGGGCGGGCGATGTCCCCGTGGGCGGCGCCGGATGTTCCCGGCCGACCCGTGGCACCGCCGTGATCCGTGACGAGTCCTGCGTGGAACCCGGCCCGGGGGCAGTGCGTCACAGGGGCGGCGGGAGTTCCGCACTGTCCGCGCGGCTTCCGCTCGTCGTCGTCAGTACCGTCAGCACCGTCAGTCCCCGGGGGGACCCATGCGTACGAAGACCGGACGCACCGTCAATCCGCTCGTCCTGCTCGGCCTGTTCACCGCCGTAGGCGGTGCCGTTGTCGGCTGTGGCGGCGACAAGGCGGCCGACCGGGAGGCCCGTGCCCGCGAGGTCGCCGGAGCCTGGGACGGTTCCGAGGCCGCCAAGGCGTGGGGCGGTGGCTACTACCCGATGGGGGATGCGGTCCAGCTGCCCGGGAACGGCTTCCGCGGTGATGCCGACAAACGCGCCTACGAGACCCAGAACTTCGTCCTGCGCGGCGAACTTCCCGCCACCCCGCGCAAGGACGGACAGGTGAGATGGGAGAGCGGCGGCTCACTCACGCTGCCGCTGACGGGGGCGCGGACGGCGTACGAGAGGGTGGCCGGCGGCAGCAACGACGGACCGCGTCTCACCGTGACCGGGGCGAAGCTGGGCGAGATGACCCTCGCCACCAGTCGTGGCCCGGCGACCGTCCCGGCCTGGCTGTTCTCTCTGGAGGGCTACGACACTCCGCTCAAGCGAGTAGCCCTCGGCCCGTCGAAGCTTCCCGCGCCGCCGATCAAGCCGGCCGAGGAGGTGTCCGCCGACGAGCTGACGCAGCTCGGCCGGCTGGTCGAGGTGGCCGGGGACGGCCGGTCCGTCACCGTGGTGGCCAACCACGGATCCTGCGACGACGGCCCCGCCGTGGACGTGCTGGAGACGAGTGGCAGCGTGGTGCTGTCCGCGTCCGTCGTCGGGACGAAGGACGGTCCCTGCACTGCCGATATGCGCCACGAAGAGCTGACGGTGAAGCTGGACCGGCCAATCGGCGACCGTATCCTCCTGGACGCGTTCACGGGCCGACCGGTGCCGTACGGGCAGCCGAACCAGCCCTCGCCGAGCTGGAGCTGACCTGCCGTCGGAGCGAGCCGGCCGCGTCACCGTTCCAGGCTTCACCGCGAGACGGAGAGCGGCCGTCGGGTCCGTAGGCACACGCTCGACCGGGCACGGCGATGTGCTGCCCACGCTGCCGGTCGATGGCTACGTCGCCGGCGTCCGGCGTGTGTGCCGTCGACGGTGGAATCGAGGCCACGCCTTCCCCATAGGATTGATGCCATGCCCGACGCCGCCCCCCGCCCCGAGCCGTTCGTTCCGCAGACCGCCCCCGCGGCGCTGGAGGACCTCCGCGCGCGGCTGCGCGCGACGCGCTGGCCGGACGCGCCCGAGGACGCCGGGTGGTCGCTCGGGACCGACCTCGCCCACCTCCGCGAGCTCGTCGCCTACTGGGCGGACGGTTTCGACTGGCCGGCGCAGGAGGCGGCGCTCGCCCGGCTTCCCCACTTCCGCGTCCCGCTCGGCGGCCTCGGGATCCACTACGTGCACGTCCGGGCCGTCGCGCCCGCCGGGCCCGTCCTGCCGCTCGTCCTCAGCCACGGCTGGCCGGACTCGTTCTGGCGCTACACGAAGGTCATCCCACTCCTCACCGATCCCGGCGCGCACGGCGCCGACCCGGCCGACGCGTTCGACGTGGTCGTGCCCGACATGCCGGGCTACGGATACTCCGACCGCCCCACCGGCGCGCCGCTCGACTCCATCGCCGTCGCCGGACTGTGGGCCGAGCTCATGGGCGTCCTCGGCTACCCGCGATTCGGGGCGGCGGGTGGCGACATCGGCAGCCACGTGAGCCGTTACCTCGGGCTCGACCACTCCGACCGGGTCGTGGCCGTCCACCGCATGGACGCGGGCCTGCCCGTCTTCACCGGGGACCCGGCGGATCTCGAGCCCGAGGAGCGCGCCTGGTTCGAGGGCGTCGCGACCTGGGGCGCGACCGAGGGCGCCTACGCCGCCATGCACCGCACGAAGCCGCAGACCGCTGCCTTCGGGCTCACCGACTCGCCGGCCGGGCTCGCCGCGTGGATCGTCGAGAAGCTCCGGGCGTGGAGCGACTGCGACGGCGATGTCGAACGGTGCTTCACGAAGGACGAGATCCTCACGAACATCACGCTCTATTGGCTTACGGGGACGATCGGCTCGTCCATGCGCATGTACCACGCGAACGCCGCGATCCCGCCCGCGCAGCACGCGCGCCGGGTCGAGGTGCCGTCCGGTTTCTCGCTCTTCCCCGGCGACATCGTCCGACCGCCGCGGGCATGGATCGAGCGCACGGCGAACGCCGCGCGCGTGACCGAGCCCGCGCGCGGCGGGCACTTCGCGCCGTTCGAGGAGCCCGAGCTCTACGCGGAGGAGTTGCGCGCGTTCTTCCGCCCGTACCGGGTGGCGGCGACGGGCTGAGCGCCCCGCCGCGCGCGGGCGCCGCCGACGGGGCTCGACACGTAGCGTGCGCATGGCGCATGGCTCATGGCACCGGGGGCGGCATGGCGGGCGCGTCGGTCGCGGCGTTGGCGTAGCGGCGGGCCAGGTACCCGAAGGCGTCCTTGAGTTCGGCCGGGCCGACGACCTCGATGTCGGCGTCGAACCGGCCGATGGTGGCCGCCAGGCCGGGCCATGACCACGAGCCCAGAACGAGCCGGCAGCGGTCCGGACCGAGTTCTTCGACGACTCCGTCGCGGGTGTAGCGCGACACGGCGGCGGCGGGCAGGTCGAGGATCACCTCGCCGCGGCAGGGCCAGTCGCCGGCGCCGTCGGAGCCCTGGAACCTGCCGGCCACGAAAGCCGCCACGTTCCCTCCGGGCAGTTCACGCGGGGTGAAGCGGGGCCCCGTGGGGATACGCGGGGTGATCCGGTCCGCTCGGAAGGTTCGCCAGTCCTCACGGTCGAGGTCCCAGGCGACGAGATACCACCGCCCGCCCCAGGTGACGAGGTGGTGGGGCTGCACCCTGCGCGGCGGGGGTTCGGCGCGGTCGTCGCCGGTGGCTCCCGGTGGAGATGCGGGGGCGTAGTCGAAGCGCAGCACCTCGCGGGTGTGGACGGCGGCGCTGAGTGCCATGAGCAGGCTGCTGCCGACCTGGGGGTTCGGCCGGATCGCGGGCGGCTCGACGGTGGTGACCCGGAGGGTGTCGATACGGTGGCGCAGCCGGGCGGGCATGACCTGCCGGACCGTGGTCAGCGCGCGTGCCGCGGCTTGCTCGATGCCGGCGCCGGTGGTGGTGGCGATCTGGAGCGCGACGGCGAGGGCCACGGCCTGCTCGTCGTCGAACAGCAGCGGGGGCAGCTCCGTGCCGGCGTCGAGCCGGTACCCCCCGTCGGGCCCCTTGAAAGCCGCTATGGGATAGCCGAGTTCGCGCAGGCGGTCGACATCGCGGCGCACGGTGCGCGGGCTGACGTCCAGCCGCTCGGCCAGCAGCGCCCCGGGCCAGTCCCGGCGCGCCTGGAGCAGGGAGAGCAGCGAGAGCAGTCGTGCTGAAGTCTTCGGCATGTCTTCCATGGTGCCGTGAGAAGAGGCCACATCCTGTCCGCTTCTGCTGCGACTGTTGTCTCGTGCCAGACAACGAGAACGAAACGAAGGACCTGATCACCGTGACCGCCACGACCACGCCCCCCTCCACCCTCGACGCCGAGCGGACCGACCTGCTCGCCCAGCTCGCGGCCGCGCGACGCGCGCTGACCAACACGGTGCGCGGGCTCAGTGATGAGCAGGCCGGCGAGCGCCCGACGGTCAGTGCGCTGTGTCTGGGCGGGCTGATCAAGCATGTCGCGTCCATCGAGGAGGGATGGATGCGCTTCGCGGTCGAGGGCCCGTCGGCCCTGCGTTACGACCTGCCCGACGGCGTCACCTGGGAAGACTTCGCGGCCGGCACCGCACACGAATTCCCGCAGTGGGCGATCGACCACCGGAACGACTTCCGGATGCTGCCCGGCGACACACTGACCGGGATCGTCGCACGTTATGAGCGGGTCGCCGCCCGGAGCGAGGAGGTCATCGCCTCCGTGCCCGACCTGTCGGCGACGCACCCGTTGCCGGAGGCGCCGTGGAACGAGCCGGGAGCGGTGCGCAGCGTGCGCCGGGTGCTGACGCACGTCATCGCCGAGACCGCCCAGCACGCCGGGCATGCGGACATCCTGCGCGAGACGCTCGACGGGCAGACGTCAACCTGACCGGTGACGGATCCCGACCGGGTCGGGCCACCGCCCCGACCCGGTGCCGCGCACGGGACGCGGTGAACCGGACGCGGTGAACCAGGGCCTCGGGACGCGGTGGACCAGGACCGGGCGGCGGCTGCCCGTCGGCCGTCCGGTCCTGTGCCCGCCGGCCGTCCGGTCCTGACCCCAGGACATACACGGAATCGAAGGGAACGGCGCCACCGTGAAGATGCGTGAGCCGGGGCGGACCGGTATTCAGGTCAGCTCCTACCGCCCGGACAGCATGATGTCCGGCGACGAGGTCCTCGGCCGGATCGACGAGATCGTGCCGCCCGCCGTCGAACGCGCGGCACCGGGGCGTGTGGCGAGAGCAGCGCCGTCCGCCCCCAGAGCGGTGCCCGTGCCCGCCGCGGTATCGGCCGGCGAGCGTGCCGCGGGCGTGACCCGGTGACCGTTCTCGACACCCGGGCGCTCAACCGCGCGACGCTGGCCCGGCAGTTGCTGCTCGATCGCGCCGACGTACCGGTCCTCGACGCCGTCGCGCACCTCGGCGGTCTGCAGGCGCAGGAACCGCAGGAACCGTTCGTCGGACTCTGGTCGCGGCTGCGCGGGTTCGATCCGGCCGCGCTCTCGGATCTGCTGACCGGACGGCGTGTGGTGCGGACCCATCTCATGCGCCGCACCGTCCACCTCGTCACCGCCGGCGACGCTCTGGCCTGGCGTGCCCGCCACGACACCATGCTGCGCCAACGGGTACTCGGGAACTACCGCCGCGAGCTCGAAGGGATAGACCTCGACGAGCTCGCCGCGGCGGGCCGGGCGGTCATGGCCGACAACGAGCCCCGCTCGATGACCGAGCTCGCGCGGGCGCTCGCCGAGCGCTGGCCCACGCCGGGGTCGCGAGCCCTGGGGGAGATGCTGATCGCCGCCCTCGTCCCGATGGCACAGCTGCCGCCGCGCGGGCTCTGGCGGACGCGGGCGGGGGTGCGCAACGTCCCGCTCTCGTCCTGGCTGGGTCGCGAGATCGACCCTCCGTCACCGGACGGCGCCGATCCTGTGGGCCAGGCGCTGGTACGGCGCTATCTGGCCGTGTTCGGCCCCGCGGCCTCGGCCGACCTGCGCGCCTGGTGCGGCCTCGCCGGGCTGCCTGCCGCGGTCGCCGCGATACGCGAGGAGCTGGTCACCTTCCGCGACGAGCGGGGCCGGGAACTGCTGGACCTCCCCGACGCGCCGCGCCCCGACCCCGGCACACCCGCCCCGGTGCGGTTCCTGCCGGCGTTCGACAACGCGATCCTCGGCTATCACGACCGCGGCCGGATCATCGACGACGCCCACCGCGGCCTGTCGGTCGCGGGCGCTCGCGTTGTCCTGGTCGACGGCCGGGTCGCCGCGACCTGGAACGTCGAGGCAGGCACCGTGATGGTGACCCCGCTGCGCCCCCTCTCCCCGGCCGACCGCGCCGCCGTCGCCGAGCAGGGGCGGGAACTGGCGTCATTCCTCTCCGACAACGACAGCCACCGCGTACGGATCACCGTTCCTCCCCGCTGAGCGACACACCCGCGAGCCTCTTTCCCCGAGCACGGGACCGGGTGGCGCACTCCGGTCGACGCCGTCGGAGGGCTCAGCGCGCGGGCTGTCCCGGCACGACCGCAGGTGAGTCACCGCCACGCGGTGGCCTCGGTGGCGCGTACGCAGTAAGTCTCATAGGTGCTCTCGCCGTTCGATTTCGGGACCGCGCAGGCCGATACCTCGAACTCGCCATCCGTGGTCGCGACCATATTGGTGAACTTGTCGTTCCCGTATTCGATCTCCGCGGTCCGTTTGGTTCCGCCGGTGACCGCCACGGTGACCAGATCTCCTTTGTTGCCTTGCTCGATCCTCGCCCAAACCGCCTCGCATTCCTCGCTGTAACGGATCTGGAGAACAGCGGGGTTACCGACCGTGGGCTTGAACGTGCGTGCGTCCTCCGCACACCCCTGATTCTGTGGATTCTTGCCCTCACACGCTTCGCCGGGGCAGGTCGGCTCATCGAGGAGGGTCTTTATCCAGTGTTCCCCGAGCGGGGTCAGAACGGCCCCCGCGACCGCCCCCACGGCGGCGGACACCAAGGCCAAGGCCGCGGCGTTGCGGTTCAGATTGAGCCGGAGACGTCTCCTGGAAGCCGGTGACGGGGGCGCGGGATCGGGGGTCGCCGGTGAGCCGCCCTCGGTGTCACTCGCCGTCATGGATCACCTCTATGAAATTGACGGTGAATCAGGTGAAGAATCAGATTCTTTGCCTCTTCTCTTGGAGTCAAGGGGCGGAATGGGAGTGAAGGAAGCATCAAGTCCGCTACGCGTGCGCCCCGCGAACGCCTGCACCACCCGCTCGTCGGCGATCTCACTCCTGCTGCGACCCGCCGAACACGCCGAGGCGAATGAGTTCACCCGGCTCTGGACGGACCCCGAGACCGTGGTCGGATCGGTACCGATGGATCCGAAGTCCCGGTTCGGCGGTCGCCGAGAAGTGTCCTATTCCCTTCTGCCCGAGTACTGGGGCCATGGATACGCCCGCGAAGTCGTAGCCGCCATAGGTGTGTCGACCCGCGGGGTGATGGCAGCGAACCGGGGTGCGCAGTGGGCGTTTCCCGGCGTAGGTCAGCCGAGCGATATGTCCGCCGAGCGTGACGGGACGGCGTCGAGCGCGTCGAGCGTCGCGTCGTCGAGCGCGATGCTGCCCGCGGCGACGTTCGCTTCGAGATGGCCGGCGTCGGCGGTGCCCGGGATGAGAAGCACGTTCGGGGCGTGTCGAAGCAGCCAGGCGAGGCCGACCTGTGAAGGGGTGCTGTCGAGGGACTGCGCCGCGGCGCGCACGGCCGGCTCGTCGGTCACCTTCGGTATGCCGGGGAACGCGCCGCCGAGCGGGAAGTACGGAACCCAGGCGATCCCCTCGGCGAGGCAGAGTTCCAGCATGTCCTCGTCCTCGCGGGTCACGAGGCTGTAGGCGTTCTGCACGCAGGCGATGCCTGCCGGGATCGCCCGGCGCAGGATGTCGAGAGTCACGCTGCTCAGCCCGATCGAGCCGATCTTGCCCTCATCGCGCATCGCGACCATCACCGCGAGCTGGTCGTCGAGGTCGAC
The DNA here is from genome assembly GCF_044766385.1 of Streptomyces sp. NPDC102274. Classification (NCBI taxonomy): domain Bacteria; kingdom Bacillati; phylum Actinomycetota; class Actinomycetes; order Kitasatosporales; family Streptomycetaceae; genus Streptomyces; species Streptomyces sp. NPDC102274. The sequence goes on from NZ_JBIWLW010000019.1 coordinate 94,263, forward strand.
CACCTGGTCCGCCTCGGGCCGGAGGCCGGGGCCGGTGTCGAGGCGGCGCAGGTTCACGGTCGGGATCCGGTCGACATCGAGGCTCGTGAGGTTGTCCTCGACGCTGGCCCGGAGCTCTTGGGGCCGCTGTGCGGGACGAAGCGGGAGGGGGCCGCCGGGGTTCGGGTCGGCGCCGACCTTGCTGACGACGAGGACGCCGTCCTCGGGGCGGATCGCCTCACGGATAAGCCCGTTGACGAGACCGTCGCCGTAGAACTGGGCGGTGTCGATGTGGTCGACGCCGAGTTCGACCGCGCGGCGCAGGAGCGCGATGGCGGCGCCGCGGTCGCCCCGGAGGCGCTCAAGCTGCATCGCACCGTAGCCGACGCGGGAAACGGGGCGGTCGGCGAGCAGGCCGCGGCCTCCAGGACGCGGCACCCCGGTGGCTGTGACCTCGGGGGACGGCGTGCTGCTGGGTGTCATGGAATTCCGTCCTCGTGAGATGATAAAAGAAGCGGAGGGACCTCCGCTAATGGGACTGTAGCACTACCGGAGGTGCCTCCGCTTTGAGTCTGCCCGAACCGACGCCCACTGGCGTTCAAGCCGATCTGCCCGCCGGTGCCGATCGCCCGGTCCGCGCCGACGCGCGGCGCAACCGCGAGAAGCTCGTCGCCGCCGCCAGAGCCGCCTTCGCGGCCGCCGACGACACCGTCACGCTGGAGAGCATCGCCCGCGAGGCCGGGGTCGGAATCGGCACGCTCTACCGCCACTTTCCGACCCGCGAGGCACTCGTCGAGGCCGTCTACGCCGCCGAACTCGACGACGTCGCCACGAGCGCCCCCGGCCTGCTCGACAAGCTCCCGCCCGAGGTCGCGCTCCGTGCGTGGATGGACGGCTACGCGGCATTCGTCGCGACGAAGCGCGGGATGATCGACACGCTCCGCACCGGCTGGGCCTCGGGGCGGATCGCGACACCGACCACACGGGAGCGCGTCACCGCCGCGATCGGAACGATCCTTGCGCAGGGAGCACGCGAAGGTTCACTTCGCGCGGACGTCGATCCCGGGGACGTCACCACGATGCTTCTCGGCGTATTCCTCGCCACGGCGGCCGGCCACACTCCTGAGCGGACCGGTCGGCTGCTCGACCTCGTCGTCGACGCACTGCGCCCGGGAGACGACGCACCGAACCTCGCCGAACGGGACTTTCGCGACACGCCCCAGGGTCTGTCTTCAAAATAGCGCCGTCCGCCCGAGGGGCGGGCCTGGCGGCGTCCGGTGTGTACGGTCGATCCGGCGGATCTCCTCCAGTGGGTACGGGGTCTCCCTGCTCTCGTTGCGGAGCTTGCCGAAGAAGTCCGACATCAGGGCGGCGAACGGCGCGTTGCGGGTGAGGATCGCCGCGGCCGCCTCCGGGACTCCCGTGGGGCGCTCGCCTCGGGCATACGCGCGTACCTGCGCCTCGCGGTCGTCCCTCCCGTATCCGTACAGAGCGGTGACCAGCCAGTTCGCCAGGTAGCCGGCCGTGTAACAGCGGTCGTAGGTCTGATGCCGGTCGAAGAAGTCGACGTGGTCCCGCGACAGCTCGAAGCGGGACGAGATCGCCAGGCCGTAGTCCGCGAAGTAGAGGCGCCGGCCGTCGGTCAGGATGTTCTCGAAGTGCGCGTCGAAGTGCAGGAGTCCGTGGGCGTTCATGAACGAGGTGCCGGCCTCCAGGTCCTTCTCGACCATGACGCAGGCGCGGTCGGTGGTCTCCTCACCTGTTTCGATCTGAGCGGTCATCCACTGGTGCAGGTTCTGCGGGATGTACTCCAGGAACAGCGCGACGCTCGCCGAGGACCGCTGGAGAGCCCGGATCCGGCGGCGCACCCCCGGTCCGCCTCCCCAGTAGGCAACAGTCCTTTCGACGTCGGCCAGTTCATCGGGCAGAGGCGTCGAGTCCGGCACCACGCGCCAGTGGTACATCAGGGGGAAGCCCTCGTATTCCCCCGCGAGCACCCAGTTCGTCGTCATGGCGTGCACGGCGAGCTCTCTCCAGGCCCCGAAGCCCGGCCCGCCGACGCCGTACTGGCAGAAGACGGGCAGCTCGAACAGGTTCGCCGTGGACCGGACGTGCTCGGGTCGCCTTTCCAGATCGGTGAGGGGCACCCGCTTCACGAAGACCGGGGTTCCGGCGACCTCCAGCAGAGCCGATTTCCCGCCGATGCCGGAACCGATCGGCACGGCCGTATCCACCAGCTCGCTCAGAGCGCGATCACTGTACAGGGCCAGGGATGTGGAGACGGCGCCATGGGCGGTGAGACGCGCGCCGCGCGACATGTCAGGGACTTTCACTGCTGCCTCCACCTGGGCGTCTACCGTGATCCCGCATCGGCCGCGGAACTCCGCCGAGCGGCGCCCGCGCTCGACACGTAGCTCTGGGGCCTTGCCCCCGGAGTGCGACGCCTGGCCCCCGGAGTACGACGAGGGTACGCGGTGGCCGCGGTGACAGAGCTGCCGTACGACTTCCCGCCCGCCACCGTGCTGCAACCTACTTACTTGCCAAAAGCACCGCCCGGAACGCCTGGCCAATGCAGTATTTGCCGTCTTCAAGAGTGACTGAAAGGCGACGGGCAAGCATTTTGTCACCGCTGTTGACTAACTACGGGGTGGGTGTCAGCATCGCTGCGACTTCTGGAGATTCGTCTGCCCGGTCAAGATCGCACAGGAGAGCCGACGTATGACGTCCCGCACCACTGCTGTGTCCGTACACAATCCAGGAACAGGTGAAGTCCTGGGCGAGATCGAGGACTTCACAGCCGAGCGCATCGGCGCCGCACTCGAAGCCGCGGCGAACGGTCAACGCGCCATGGCCGCGCTACCCGCCCACGCGAGGGCACAACTCCTGCTGAAGGCAGCGGAGTTGATCGAAGGAGAGGCGGACGGGCTCGCCCGCCGGCTCGCCGCGGAGAACGGCAAGCCGGTCTTCCAGACCACCGAAGAGGTCCGCGCCGCCATCAGGATCTTCCGTGGCTTCGCGGGCGAGGCCACCCGGCTTCTCGGGAGGCAGATTCCCCTCGACGCGGTGCCGGGCCTCGAACGCCATCTCGCCGTCACGATCCGCGAACCCCTCGGCCCTGTCGCCGCGTTGGTGCCCTTCAACTATCCCGTCGAGCTGTACGCGCACAAGGCGGCCGCGGCACTCGCCGCGGGCAACGCGGTGCTCGTTCACCCGCCCGTGCGGTGCCCGCTCACACTCATCCGGATCGCGGAACTCATCGCCGCCGCCGGCTTCCCCGACGGCGCGCACCAACTGCTCACCGGCGGGGTACATGTCTCCCAGGAACTGGCCACCAGGGCGGGCGCCGCGGCGATCAGCCTGACGGGATCCACCACCGCCGGCCGGGAGATAGCCCGCCGTGCCGCGGACACCCTCAAGAAGGTCCATCTCGAACTCGGCGGCAATGACGCCCTGATCGTCTGCGACGACGCCGACATCGAAGCCGCGGCGCAGGCCGTGATCCTGGGACGCCTCGCACGCGGCAACGGGCAGATCTGCTGCGCGGTCAAGCGCGTATACGTCCAAAGCGGCGTGCACGACGCCTTCGTGGACGCCCTCCTGTCGGGCGCCGCCAAGCTCAGCGTCGGCGATCAGCTCGCCGACGGCACCGATGTGGGCCCGCTCATCAGTGAGGCCGCCGCCCAGCGCGTGGAGCAGGCCGTGGGCACCCTTGTCTCGGACGGTGCCCGCAAAGTGGCGGGCGGCGCCCGCCGTGGCGCCTTCTACGATCCCGCCGTCCTCGTCGACGTGCCCACCGACAGCGCTGCCTTCAACGAGGAGATTTTCGGACCCGTCGCCCCCGTGGCCCGCTTCGAGGACCCGCTGGACGCCGTGCGGATGGCCAACGCCTCCCCGTACGGGCTCCAGGCCGCCGTCTTCACCCGGGACATCCAGCGCGCCTTCACTCTCGCCGGCCGGCTCGAAGTGGGCGGCGTCGTGATCAACGGGAGCACCGCGCTGCGTGCCGAGAACCTGCCCTTCGGCGGTCCCAAGGACACGGGCGGTTCCGCCGAGGGCCTGCACGACACGGCTCTGGAGTTCACCCGGCAGAAGACGGTCATTGTGATGGAGGCCTTCCGGTGAGCGGTGCGCCCGCTCCGCCGGCTCTCGACGTGCGCGGGGTGCACAAGTCGTACGGTGCCACCAAGGTGTTGCACGGCGTGGACCTCAAGGGCCACGCCGGTGACGTGCTCGCCGTGGTCGGCGCGAACGGCGCGGGAAAGTCCACCCTCATCAAAATCCTCGCGGGCGCGGAGCGGATGAGCAGCGGTGAACTGCGCCTCGACGGGGAGACCGTCGCATTGCGCTCCCCGCACGACGCGCACACCCATGGCATCAGGACCGTCCACCAGGAGCTCACCCTCGTCCCTGAACTGTCCGTCACGGAGAACCTGTTGATGGGCCATTATCCGCGCATGCTCGGCGGCCTCATCAACTGGCGGGCCGCGCACGCCCGCGCCCGGGTACTCCTGGAGGACATCGGATTCGGGGCGATCGATCCTCGGACCAAGGCAGGAGCCCTCACCGTCGCGCGCCAGCAGATGGTGGAGATCGCCAAGGCCCTGGTGGACGAGAACGGAGAGCCGAGGGTGCTGGTCCTCGACGAGCCGTCGGCAGTGCTCGCGGGCGCGGACCTGGACGCCCTGTTCGCTCTGATCCGAAGGCTTCAGGAGCGCGGCGTGGTCATTGTCTACGTGTCGCACCGGCTCGCCGAGGTCACCGAACTGGCCACCACCATCGTCGTCATCAAGGACGGCCGGGTCGTCGTCGAGACCACACCGCGCCACACGGACGAGAACGAGATGATCCGTCTGATGGCGGGACGCCGTCCACAGCAGCTGTACCCCGACCGGCGCACCGACGTGGGCCGGGAACTGCTCTCGGTCCAGGGGCTCAGCAGACCAGGTGAGTTCGATGATGTCTCCTTCGCCCTGCGGGCCGGTGAGATCACCGGACTGTTCGGCCTGGTCGGGTCGGGCCGCAGCGAGCTGGCTCACTGCGTCTTCGGTGCCCGGCGTGCGGCCGCGGGGACGATCAGGGCCGAGGGCTCACGCACCGACCGGTTCCGCAGCCCCAAGGAAGCCATCGGGGCGGGGCTCGCGCTGGTCACGGAGGACCGCAAGCGCACCGGTCTGGTCCTCGGCCTCAGCACGGAGGACAACATCGGCCTGACCACACTCAAGACGGCGACCAGGGGACCTCTGCTGGACACGGCCCGGCGCAGGCGGGAGGCCCTGGCGATGTCCGAACGTCTCGACATCAGGCCCGCTCATTCCCCGCGGTTGCCCGTACGCGCGCTCAGCGGCGGCAACCAGCAAAAGGCCGTACTGGCGAAGTGGCTGCTCACGTCACCCCGCGTGCTCCTCCTCGATGAGCCGACCCGTGGTGTCGACATGGCGACCCGTGTGGAGATCTACCGAATGCTCGACGAACTCGCCCGCGACGGAATGGCCGTCCTGCTCATCTCGTCCGACCTCACCGAGGTACTCGGCGCCACCGACCGCGTGCTGGTGATGCACGAGGGACGGATCGCCGCCGAGCTTCCCTCTGGCCGTACGTCCGAGGACTCCGTCCTCGCCCACGCGATCGGACACGCCGCATGACGGACCAACTCTCGGCTTCTCCGAAGGATTCCGAGCATCTCTCGAAGAACGGCGCCGACGGGGTGGCAGGAGGCCCGCGGCTGCCCAGGCTCAGGGTGGCGGGGCGCGACATCACCCTGGAAGTGGGCCTGACCGCGCTGCTCGTCGTCTTCATCGCGATCGCCGGTGCGACCACCGACGCCTTCCTCACCGAGGCGAACGTGACGAATCTGCTCAAGCAGATGGTCACCACCGGACTGCTCGCTTTCGGCATGCTCACCGTGATCCTGACGGGCGGCATCGACCTTTCGGTCGGCTCGGTGGTCGCCTTCTCCGGCATTCTCGCAGCGGGTCTGTCCGCCGGGTTGCCCGTGTGGCTGGCGATGCTGATCGGAGTGGCGTCGGGCATCGGGTTCGGTCTGGTCAACGGGGCACTTGTGGCCCGCTTCCAGCTCGCCCCCTTCGTGGTGACACTCGCCGCGCTCACCACCATCCGCGGTCTGGCCTTCGTCTACTCGGAGACCCCGGTCGCGCCGGAGAAGGCAGGCTTCTTCGAACTGGGATCCGCCGCGGTAGGCCCTGTGCCTGTTTCCACGATCATCATGATCGCTGTCTTCCTGCTCGGCGGAGTCTTTCTCGGCCGCACCCCGGCAGGCCGCGCACTGACCGCGATCGGCGGCAGCGCGGAGACCGTACGCCTCGCGGGCATCGGCGTACGACGTCATGTGGTGCTCGCTTACACCATCAGCGGCGCCTGTGCCGGACTCGCGGGCGTCATCCTCGCCAGCCGCGTCGGCATCGCCCAGCCCAGCGTGGGCACCGCCTTCGAACTGGACGCCATCGCCGCCTGTGTGATCGGTGGTGCCAGCCTGGCAGGCGGCAAGGGCACCGTGCGCGCCACCTGCGCCGGTGTTCTGGTGCTCGCGCTGATCAACAATCTGCTCAATCTCTATGACGTACAGAGCTTCTGGCAGCAGGTGTTCAAGGGGCTCATCATCGTTGCCGTCATTCTCGTCCAGCGCGCGGGGCGGCTCCGCCCCGCCGCCGGAGCGACGACCCCGGGAAAGGGATCGCTGTCATGATCGCCCACAGCAAGATGCGATGCGCCGGCCTGCTGGCCGGGGCCGTCCTCGTCACCGCCGTGTCGGGCTGCTCGTCCGACGGTGGGAACACGAGCGGCAAGGGGGACGGCGAATACACGGTAGGCGTCGCCAACTTCACTTTGAGCGGACCTTACTTCAACGGTATGGACCGCGCGATCAAGGCTCAGGCGAAGAAGAAGGGCGTCGAGGTCCGCAGCACGGACGCGGGCGGTGACGCGGCCAAGCTCGCCTCGAACGTCGAGGACCTGCTGAGCAAGGGCGTCGACGCGGTCATCATCTCGGGCGGCCCCCTGGAATCGGCCCCCGCCGTCCTCAACGCCATCAAGGCCGCCGGCAAACCGGCCGTGCTTGTCGACCGCAAGTTCAAGACCGGCGACTACACGAGCTGGATCGGCCCCGACAACGAGGCGATCGGCAAGCAGAACGGCGAGTTCCTGGCCGGTCAGCTACCCGACGCCGCCACGGTCGCGATCGTCAAGGGGGGACCCGCCGACAACAGCATCGGCCTGGCCCGCACCAACGGCGTCAAGAGCGCCCTCACCAGCGCCGGACTCAAGATCGTCGAAGCCCCCGACTTCGGAAACTGGAGCTCCGACGGGGGACTGACCGTGACGGAGAGCCTGCTCGCCTCGCACAAGGACATCGACGCGGTGTTCTGCGAAAACGACGCCATGTGCCTGGGCGCCCAGCGCGCCATCAAGGACGCCGGCCGCGACAAGGACATCGTGCTGGCCGGCGTCGACGGCCAGGCAGAAGCCCTCAAGGCCATCTCGGACGGCACGAACTACCTGGTCACCGGCCTCAACGACGCCGATCAGATCGGCAGCCTCGGATTGGACAGGGCCGTCGACATCCTCGACGACAAGAAGACGGAGAAGGACACCGTGGTTCCTTCGCCGCGCGTCACCAAGGAGAACGCCGGCAAGTACTACGACCCGGACGGGGAGTTCTGATGAACCGCACCGACTCGCACCGAACTCGTCTCCCGCTGCGGAGAACACACCGCTACGCGATGACCGCCCTGCTCGGCGGCGCACTCGCCCTCACACCGCTGCTCGCCGTGGCACAGACCTCGGGCGGATCCGCTCCCGCGTCCGTCGAGGCACAGAAGCCGCCCACCCAGAAGCAGAAGTGGAAGCTCCTGCACTCCGAGAACTTCGCCGAGAAGCTCGACCCGGGGAAGGCGCCATGGGTCAGGGAAGCCTACGACAACCCGTTCGACACGGTCATGGACGACAACGGCAAGTGGTACCAGAACGACTACGGTGACGTCTGGAACGAGCAGCTCAACTCCTTCGCCACGTACCGGAAGGAGTTCCCGGTCGGCGAGGACGGCTGGCTGACCGCGTCGCTGTCCGCCCGCGACTGGGACAAGGACGGCACCATCGAGAAGCCGCCGTCCATCATCAACGGCAAAGCGGGCAAGTCCACCGTCGCGAAACTCGACGTCCCCGACCACACGGGCGGCGCCATCTTCCGGCCCACCGAGTCACTTCCCGAGCAGTACCGCATCGAGTACAAGCTCAAGACGCTCGACTTCGGCGGCAAGCGCAACGGAACCATCGACTATGACAACCGCATCAACGGTTACAGCAAGGACGGGTGCAAGACGCAGCACCCCTGGGGCGAGGGCTCCAGAAGCCCCGGCTGGGAGGGCGACGCCGCCGCCCCGTACTGCGAGTGGCAGGACGTCCGCGAGGGCAAGTACGGCTACAACGGGTTCCACTACCTGTCCATCGTGGACTTCGCCGACCCCGCGCCCCGTAACAACCACTTCTGGCACTACCGGCGCAAGGTGCTCATGGACTCCTTCGCCCAGCACCCCGACCGCGTCGGTACGGGCACCGGAGGCCGCGTCTGCAACGCGAAGACCAACGAGTACTACGACTACAAGGACAGCAGCTTCAACACGGTCAACATGTGGATCAGCGGACTGCCGAACTGGGCCCCGGGCCAGGGCGGCCTGGCCGGTAACTCGCAGTGGTTCATGACCAGTTGCTCCAACGGTGTCGCCGAGCAGCAGTTGTCGTCCGCGGCCGAACTCCAACCGGAGCTGATGCCGAACGAGGACTACACCTTCGCGATCGAGCGCGACGAGACCGGCTACACGCTGGAGGCCGGCGGAAACTTCGCTCGCGCCGGACAGCGGACGCTCCGCTTCCACCGCGACTTCATCGTGGACGACAAGCCGATCTGGCACTACAACGTCAAGCCCGACGAGTACGACGGCCGCTACAACAACACCCTTGTCCAGGGCAAGGACCTCAACGGCAAGGCCGAATGGCCTGACCAGTGGCCGAAGGACTCCGCCTACCCGGACTCCTTCGTCATCGGCGACCTTTACACCAATGTGTACGAGGGCAGCGCGAGCCTCACGGACATCAAGCTGTTCGTGCCGAAGCCCGGGAAGAAGTGAACTGACCCACGAAGTCCACGGCTCCGCCTCCTCACCCGGCCACCAGCGGGCGAGGAGGCGGAGCCACGTCACACCGGGCCGCCGGATACGCGACATGGGCGGACTTGGTGTCCTGCCCATACCGAAGGCGACGGGAGCGCCGATGCCTTGATCGGTAATTCGGTGGCGGGGAGGGCGAGTTGACGTGCAGACTCGCTGATCGACCACTTCCCGCGGGATCCGCGCGGTCCAGGAAAGGCACGTATGCCCGTCATCGAGGTGACAGATCTCGTCAAGGAGTTCCGCAGACCCAAGCGGCAACATGGCTCGTTCGCGGCCGTCCGCACGCTGCTGACCCGCGAGTACACCGTCAACCGGGCCGTCGACGGCATCAGCTTCCGGATCGAGCCGGGCGAGATGGTGGGTTACCTCGGTCCCAACGGCGCCGGGAAGTCCACCAGCATCAAGATGCTCACCGGTATTCTCGTGCCCACCTCCGGCACCGTCCGGGTCGCCGGGGCCACGCCCTGGCGTGACCGCGCCCGTAACGCCCGCCAGATCGGCGTGGTCTTCGGCCAGCGCAGCCAGCTCTGGTGGGACCTGCCACTGCGCGACTCGCTGTGGCTGATCGGCCGGCTCTATGACGTGCCCGCGGGCCGGTTCGCCGAGAAGCAGAGGCAGTTCACCGAACTGCTCGACCTCGGCTCCTTCCTCGACACCCCGGTGCGTCAGCTCTCGCTCGGCCAGCGGATGCGCGGGGACCTCGCCGCCGCGATGCTCTACGACCCGAGCATCCTCTACCTGGACGAACCGACCGTGGGGCTCGATGTCGTCGCCAAAGAGCGAATACGCGGCTTCGTCGCCGAACTCAACCGCGAGTCCGGCACCACGGTCGTCCTCACCACCCACGACCTCGACGACGTCGAGGAACTGTGCAAGCGCATCGTGCTCATAGACCGCGGCAAAGTCGCCTACGACGGCGACGTGGAGGACCTGAAGGCCCGCTACGCCCCGCACCGCGAACTCGTCGTGCAGACCGATCACCTCGATGGGGTCGAGGGTGCCGAGGTCGTCCGCCGCGAGGAGGGCAAGGTGTGGCTCCGATTCGACCCCGCGCAGACCTCGCCCGCCCGCCTGGTCGCCGCGGTCCTGGCGGAACACCGGGTGACCGACCTGTCGATCGTGGAACCCGAGTTGGAGAGCGTCATCCACCGGATCTACGCGGACCGCGGATGAAAGCCCATCTCGCCTGTGCCCGGATGGAATTCCGCGTCGCCGTCGCCTACCGCACGTCCTACCTGTCGACGTTCGTGATGATGTTCCTGCAGATCTACCTGCTGACGGTGGTGTGGAGCGCGTTCTACGACGGCCGCGAGGACGTGGACGGGGTCACCCTCGGCACCATGACGGCGTACGCGACTCTGGCCACCCTCCAATACACGCTGGTCAGCCCCTGGCGGTCGTCGCCCATCGATCAGCGGGTGCGCGAGGGCAAGGTCGCGGTGGACCTGCTGCGCCCCATCGGCTTCCCCGGGCAGATGCTGGCCGGCCAGCTCGGATGGATCTCCGCCTCGGTGCCGGTCCTGGTGGTGGCGCTGCCGTTCGCGCTGCTGGTCGGCGCGGGCCGGGCCCCCGAGTCGTCGGCCGCCGGGTTCGCCTATCCGCTGGCTCTGCTCGGCGCGCTGGTCGTCAGCCAGCTGCTGGGATTGCTGCTCGGCATGGTGTCCTTCTGGACGCTGGAGGTGAGCGGAGCCCTGCTGGCCTACCGCTTCGTCGCGCAGTTCTTCTCCGGGGCCCTGGTCCCGCTGTGGTTCATGCCGGACCCGGTCAGGACCGCCGCGGAACTGCTTCCCTTCCAGGCGACCGCGCACGCCCCGGCCGCCATCTACCTCGGCCAGGTCGAGGGCTCCGGCATCGCCGCCGCTCTCGGGGTGCAGCTCCTGTGGATCGTCGCCCTGAGCGGGGTGGCCGCGCTGGTCTGGTCGCGGGCGCGGCACCGAGTCATGTCACAGGGCGGGTGAGGGCGATGCGATGGCTGCGTGTCTATCTGCTGCTGGCCGGTGCGGCGTTCCGTTCCGAATTCCAGTACCGGGGAAACCTGTTCATCAACATCATCGGCGGTCTGTTCTACCAGGGCGTCGGGCTGGCCTTCATCTGGGCGGTCCTCGATCGTTTCGGCGAGGTCGGCGGCTGGGGGCTGACCGAGATCGCCTTCCTCTACGGGCTGCGGCTCACCGCCCACGGTCTGTGGCTCGTCCCGGGCCACCAGCTGATCCATGTCGACGAGGTCGTCGTCGAGGGCGAGTACGACAGGTATCTGATCCGGCCCGTGTCGCCGTTGATCCAACTCCTCACCCGCAGACTCCGGCTGAGCGCGCTCGGCGACCTGCTGGGCGGGTTCGTGCTGTTGGCCTTTGCCTCGGCCCAGGCGCCCGTCGACTGGTCACCGGGAGCCGTCGGCTTTCTGCTGCTGGCGGTTGTCGGCGGCGCGCTGGTGGAGGGTTCACTGCAACTCGCGGCCTCGGGACTGGCGTTCAGGATGAAGAAGGTCACCCCGATCAAGTTCGCCATCGACATGATCTTCAGCGACTTCGGCAACTACCCGCTGAAGATCTTCGGCTCGGCCGCCGGCTTCGGGCTGACCTTCGTCTTCCCGCTGGCGTTCGTCGCCTACCTCCCGGCCACCGTGTTGCTGGACCGCGAGGAGGAACTGGCCGTGCCCGCGTGGCTCGGCTGGGGCGCACCCGCCGTCGGCGTCCTGCTGATGTACGCCGCATATCGCTTCTGGGAGCAGCAGTCCCGCCACTACGAAAGCAGCGGGCACTGAGCAGGACAAGCGCCGTCGTGCCCGCGCCGGCCTCTCACTTCAGAAATCCGGACTCTCACTTCAGAAATAAGGAGCGGAGATAGGCCGACACGTCGGTCAGGTCGCCGCCTTCCTGGACGATCTTCCGTTGCCGGCCGGCCCAGGAACCGTTCGCGCGCATCTCCGTCAGCAGATCGCTGACCAGGGCGAGGTCTCCCGCGTCGGACAGCGCGGGGGCGACCTGCTCCACCAGCCGGTCCACCAGGGTCCAGGCGGGTAACGGGTGCCCGGAGGCCAGGTCCAGGGCGTCGCCTTCCAGGCCGTACCGAGCGGCCTGCCAATGGGCCGCTGTCAGTAACTGATCGGAAACTTGAGGGAGTTGGACATCGCGTTCCACTGCCTCCAGGCAGGTGGCGACCAGTGCGCGGGTCAGTCCCGCCAGCATGATCACGGTCTCGCTGGTGGGACAGACATCCATGACCCGTATCTCGATGGTGGGTACGTCCTCGGAAGGGCGGGCGAACCAGTACGCCATTTTCCGGTCGAGGAGCACCCCCGAGCCGACCAAGCTGTCGAGCAGAACGTCGTACTGTCCTGCGTCGGCGAACAGCGGCGCCGGTCCCGCTACCGGCGTGTATCCCCACCAGGTTGACCGAAAGCTCGCGTATCCGGTCTCCGCCCCCAGCGAGATGGGGGAGTTGGCGGCGAGTGCCTGCAGCGTGGGCAGCCAGGTCCGAAGGTGATTGCTCACCCGGACGGCATGTTCCCGGTCGGGCATACCGACGTGGACGTGCAGGCCGCACGGTATATGGCCGAACACGAGAGCACCGTACTTCTGGCGGATCGCGCGATAGCGGGGGACGCTGGTCGGCGGCATGTACGGTCCGGACACCAGTTCCGTCCCGCACGCCAGCACCGCGCAGTTCGCTTTCTCCGCGGCGGCCGCGGCGGCGGAGCGCAAGGAGCGCACGTCATCGGCCAGCAGGGACAGTTCGCGATGCGGTTCCGTCACGGCCTCGACCACGGCCGCGGACACCTCCGGCTTCAGCCGTTGAGCGGGTCCGGTGGACGGCGCGGCGGCGATCACCGCCTCGGAGGCGGGCACGGCCGCCCCGCTGTCCGGGTCGACCAGCAGGAACTCCTCCTCAACACCGACAGTCAGCGGCATGGCCATGGGGTTCCCCTCCCGGGCTTCGGAGACTTGAGTATGTGGGTGGCGGAGCCCCACCGCCATACCCCTCACCCGTAAACCGGCCACCGGCCCCGGAGCGCCGTGTGTCGGACAGACCCGGTGCGGGTGCCGTGGCGCGGTCCGTCGACGAGCAGGGCGATCATGCGCCGCGTGTGACGCCGCGCGGCGGCGTGCCCGCGCCGGCGGAGCCCCGTCTTGCCAAGCGGAACAATGTTCCGTATCGTTCAAGTTGAACGGTGTTCCGCTTACGCGAGCATATCGCGCCGCGGCGGGCACCAGCCCACACACACGGGCACCCACCCACACACGAGGAGAACCGTGAAGTACCGCACGCTGGGCCGGACCGGTATCAAGGTCAGCCCCTACTGCCTCGGCGCGATGATGTTCGGCGCCGTCGGCAACCCCGACCACGACGACTCCGTCCGGATCATCCACAAGGCACTGGACGCGGGCATCAACTTCGTCGACACCGCCGACGCCTACTCACGCGGCGAGTCCGAGGAAATCGTCGGCAAGGCACTCAAGGGCCGCCGGGACAACGTCGTGCTCGCCACCAAGGCGCACCTCCCCATGGGGGACGACCCCAACCAGCGGGGCAACTCGCGGCGTTGGCTGGTCCGCGCGCTGGAGGACTCCCTGCGCCGGCTCGGGACCGATCACGTCGACCTGTTCCAGATCCACCGGCCCGCACCCGACACCGACGTGGAAGAGACCCTCTCCGCTCTCACCGACCTGGTGCGCGAGGGCAAGGTCCGGGCCATCGGCTCCTCCAGCTTCCCCGCCTCGGACATCGTCGAGGCGCAGTGGGTCGCCGAACGGCGCGGTCTGCGGCGGTTCCGCACCGAGCAGCCGCCGTACTCGATCCTCGATCGCGGCATCGAGCGCGAGGTACTGCCCGTCTGCGAGCGTTACGGCATGGGCACCCTGGTCTACAGCCCCCTCGCGGGGGGCCTGCTCACCGGCCGTTACCGCAAGGGCCGGCCGGCCGACAGCCACCGGGCCGGGTTCGGCCTCAAACATCTGAGCGACGAACGCCGCCTCGACGCGGTCGAGCAGCTCATCCTCCTCGCCGAAGAGGCGGGGATGCCGTTGGCACACCTGGCCCTGGCCTTCGTGATCGCCCACCCCGGCGTCACCTCCGCGATCATCGGACCGCGCACGATGGACCATCTCGACGACCTTCTCGCAGGCGCCGGGACCACCCTGACCGACGACATCCTCGACCGGATCGACGCCATCGTGCCTCCCGGCACCGGCATCGGAACGCTCGACACGGCCTACGCCCCACCCGCCGTCCAGCAGACCGCGCTGCGCCGCCGCTCGTCCGACGAGCGCTCCGCCGCCTGATCTGTCCCCGACCGGATCAGGCGTCCCCGCGAGACCTCGCCGGCCACCTGGAGCGCGAAGCCGTCGGTGAACCGGCGGCGGCCGTTCTTCTCGTTCACCCCCGCGGTGATGACGACGATCGCGGCGTCGGCCGGGTCGTCGTAGCCGCCGGAGCGTACGTCGACCGTGGGCGACAGCGGCGCCGCGTAGCGGAGGCCGGCGGCGACGCCGTCGGCGCGGGCGGTGTCGCGGTCGATCAGCACGATCTCCCGGCAGGTTCCGCCGCGTTCGACCAGGGACAGGGCGGTGGCCGACCCGACCGCGCCCGCCTCGACGATGGCGACCTTCATGTCTGTCCCTCCGACGGGGCGGCGGGCCGTGGGCCCTCCACCTCCACGGGCACGACCGCTTCGCTCGTGTACACGAGGAAGGTCAGCGTCTCCTGGAAGTACAGACGGATGCTGCGCTCGTCGTGCGACAGGTAGCCGATGGACACGTCCTGGCCGATGCGCAGTTCGAAGTCGCCGCCCCGGGTGGACAGGAGGAAAGCCCCGTCGATCGCGGGCGCCCAGATGATGTCGCCGTCCAGGAGCCGGGCCATGTGCTTGATGACCGGATAGCCGTAGTGGGAGGTCTCACTGACGAGGGTGTACGCCTCGGCGCTCAGCGCCAAGGCGTACGGGCCGCCGACCCCCGCCAGCCGCAGCGCGCTCGCGGCCTTGCTGACAACGGTCGGGTACTCACGCACATCGGCGGGCACGGTCAGGGCCCGGTTCGAGGAACTGGCGCGCAGCCCGGCGATGCCGGCGGCGGGATAGCCCTCGAACACGGCCCGGTCCTCGGCGAACGCGATTCTTCGCGCCGCGTCCTTCACGGGTTGCCAGTCCGCGTCCTTGGCCCCGCGTTCCACATCGTCCACCTGCTGCCGGTCCACGGTGAACGGCACGCGCAGCTCCACCAGGGGCTGAAAGCCGCGTGCATGGGCCGTGACCCCGTCCGCCGGAGCCTCGGCGGCCTCAAGACGGCCGGTGCCCACACCGGATGTCTCGGCGCCGCCCGGGTCGGGAACGTCGACGATCCGGCGGCCCGCCACATGGCGTGTGAACGTGCGTCGCGCCTCCTGCTCCATGTCGGCCCACGCGGCGGAGGAGATGGGCGCCAGTTCACGGTGCAGATTGTTCATCAGCGGTGCTCGCCTTCTGTTTCTGTCGCTCTTTCAGGCCGCCGATTCCCAGGGTTCCGTCTCCCAGGGAGCCGTCCACGGCCGGGAACGGGGCCACAGAGGGAACGGCATCGGTGTCGGCTCTCTCGCTCCGGCCCGGCGGATCCGGAAGATTGTCCAGGAAGTCGCTGCTGGGCACGTAGAACAGCGACCCGGTGACCGGTGTGGAGAAGTCCAGGATCCGGTCGTGGGACACCGGAGGAGTGCCCAGGAACATGCGCTCCAGCATCCGCTCGGTCACGGTCGGGGTGCGGGCGTATCCGATGAAGTACGTGCCGAACTCGCCCTGTCCGACGGTCCCGAAGGGCATGTTGTCGCGCAGGATCTCGTGCTTGGTGCCGTCCGGGTCCTCGATCGTGGTCAGGGCCACGTGGGAATCGGCCGGCTTGACGGCGTCGTCGAGCTCGATGTCGGACAGCTTCCTGCGCCCGATCACCATCTCCTGTGCCTCGACCGTAAGGGTGTTCCAGGCCCGCAGATCGTGCAGATACTTCTGCACGATCACATAGCTGCCTCCGGAGAACGGCGGGTCCTCGTCGCCGATCAGCACGGCGGCGCTCGCCGCCCGGCCCGTCGGATTCTCCGTGCCGTCGACGAATCCGAGCAGGTCACGCACGTCGAAGTACTTGAATCCATGGACCTCGTCGCACACGGTGACGACCTCGCGGAGCCGCGCCATGATCTCGGCGGCGAGCGCGAAGCACAGGTCCAGGCGGGCGGCTCTGATGTGGAAGAGCAGGTCACCGGGTGTCGACACGGATCGGTGGCGGGATCCGTTCAGCTCAGGGAGCGGATGCAGCTCCGCCGGGCGTGGCCCGGCGAACAGGCTGTCCCACGCCTGCGAACCGATGCCCACGACGACGCCGAGCCTGCCGTCCGGTGTGGCGCGGAAGCCCACCGCCCGCCGCAGCCCGTTCAGGTCCGACAACAGCTCCCGTGTGACCGGCCCGCCGCCCTGGTTGATGGTCAGGACCAGGAAGATCGCCGCGGCTGTCAGCGGGGACAGCACCGGCTGAGGAACCGGCTCGTGGGAGTGGACGCCCATGGGCATCCCTTTCTCGCGGTCACGGATCGGAAGGGAACGGTGGTCGCAACGCCGAAACGCGCACAATCCGGAGAAGGCGGCCGCACACCGGCCCCTCGCCCGTACGGGGTCGACATGCGCGCGGTGCCCGCGAGGCGGCGCCTCCTCGTCCACGGTAGGGCGGGACCCCGGCACCCGCCACCGCGCCGCTCGGCGCCTCTCGCCCCTGGGCCGTACCGCGGTGACGACGGCACTGCGTCCCGGACCGCGTCCCCGTCGAGCTACTACGTCGGCGGGACGCGGTAGACGGAGACGTGAGAACGCGACTCGGCGGTGAACGTGCCCCCGGCCCAGTCCGCATGCCTGGTCTCCAGCTCGAATCCGGCCAGCCGGGCCATGAGGTCGAGTTCGGCCGGCCAGATGTAGCGATGAGGGCTGCGGAACAACCGCGCCTCCCGGGTCTCGTCGAACCGGAAATGGTGCGACACCACGTGCTGGCTCAGGACGTCGTAGGTGTCCAAACCGATGTAGCCGGGCTCGCACTCCCAGACGGTGGCCGCCTGGCCCGGTGGCAGCTTGCGCAGCTCGGGCACCCAGAGCTCGATCACGAAGCGACCACCGGGCGTGAGGTGGCGGGCGGCGTTGCGGAAGCACTGGACCTGCTCATCCTGGGTGAGCAGGTTGGAGATCGTGTTGAAGACGAGGTAGACGAGGGCGTACTCCCCGGGGGCGACAGTGGTCGCCATGTCACCGATGATCACTGGGATCGACGCTTCGTCCGCCTTGGTTCGCAGTAGCTCCACCATCGGGAGCGAGAGCTCGATGCCGGTGACGGAGACTCCTCGCTCGGCGAGCGGGACGGCCACCCGGCCGGTCCCGATCGCGAACTCAAGCGCCGCTCCGTCCCCCGCGAGCTGAGCGAGGCGGTCCACGGTCGGCCCGACGATCTCGGGCGCGAACATGCCGGAGCCGGGCGTGTCATAGCGCTGGGCGGTATCGGCGTCCCAGATCTGCTGCTGCATTCCGTCGACGCTCGCTGCGCGCCTGGGCGATGTCCAGCAATTTCTCGCATCGATCGCGGTCCGAGGGTGGAGCGTCCCAAGGGCCGCCCTCAGTCCATGGGCCGCTCGGCCCGCTCACCGCTCCGCGGCAGGCGGCTCAGAGCGAGGCCCAGAACCATCACCGTGTACGCACACAGCACCGAGACCCCGGCCCACCACGGAAGCGGGAAATATCCGGTGGAGGGCGCGTAGTGGGCGACGACCTGCGGATATTCGGTGAGGGTCTGCTGGACGGCGAAGCCGGCGGCCGGGGTGACCCGCAGCAGCCACTGTGACAGTCCGTCGGCCAGCAGCGGGACGGCGGTCACGGCGTACGGGACCGCGATCGCCGAGGCGGAGAGGAGGATCGCGGACCACCCGCGCCGCATCAGGGCGCCGCATGCGAGGGCGAGTACGGCCATGAGGGCGAGCACGGCGGCGGTGCCGACGACGACGCGCACTTCGGCGAGCGTGGACGCCCCGACGACGGGTATCCCGTTCCCCTTCAGGATGGCCAGACCGGCCGGGATCACGGTGCCCACGGCGAGCAGACCGGTCACGAACGTGACGGCCGCGACGAGCGTCGCCCGCGCGGCGAGCACCCGGCGGGTGATCGGCACGTCGCCCGCGTGTGCGGGGCGGGACCCGGACGCGCCGAACCGCGCCGCGACCACGAGCACGATGAGCAACGCGAGAACCAGGCCTTGGAGGAGGCGTTCCATGGGGCGGCCGCCCTCGGTATTCACGGGCCCGATGTCGCCGGTGCCGGTGACGGTCATCGTGCCGTTCGGCCCGACCACCGCTCCTGACGCCTTGTGGTACTTCTCCCAGTCGGTGTGGTTCATCTCGCCGACGGACTCGCCGCGCCAGCCCTCGGCGGGGTCCGTGCCCGCCAGGGCGACGTTGTCGAAGACGCCGCCGGCCTGGGTGAAGCGCGTCTCCTCGGTGGCGCCGCCGAGGCCGACGCGCCGCAGGGTCAGATCGCCGGGGGAGGTGGCGAAGAGGCCTACCTGGGCGGTCCCGGTCAGTTCGGGCAGCTTCGCCGTGCCGACCCTCGCCCACTGCTTGCCGTCGGCGGACTCGTAGCCGGTGACGGTGCCGCCCGACCGCGTCAGCCGCAGCCACCGTGGCGACCGCGCCGAGACCCCGCCGGAGCTGCCGGCGATGTCATGGCGGTAGTCGTACTGCATCCGCACCCCGTGGCTGCCGGTGAGCATCAGCGCCGCATAGGAGGACCCTTGGCGGACACCGTCCTTGATGATGATCCCGACCTTCGCCCACGGCACCAGACCCGGGACGATCTGATCATGGCTCGGCGGCGGATAGGTGATGGTGCCCGTCATGGATGTCGTCCGGACGGTGATGCTGCCGTTCTCGCCCAGGTCCCGGTGCAGAAAGTAGAACTTGTCACTGACGACTGAGCCGTCCGGCCAGGTCGGATCGGTCGGGCACGGGCCGTCGCAGGACGCGTGGTTGCCTGTCGCGTGGAGCAGGCCGAGGGCGAGGATGACCAGGGCCGCGGCCGCCATCGCGATCAGCCGGCCCGGACGTCGGAATCCGGTCCACTCCTGGTAGAGTATTTCGTTGGTCGTGAACATGGTCCGGTTCTACGGAGTCGCCCATAACGCGGTCCGAACTGCCGCTGTCATGCCGCTGTTAGGTGCGGCCGGGCATCCTGAGTCCGGCAGACCCGGGGCATCCTGAGTCCGGCAGATCTGGACAGGGGGAGGAAGCATGGGCACGTTGCGGAGAGGGACCGTCGGACGGCGATTCACGATCTTGTATGCCGCGGGTTTCCTGGTGTCCGGAATCGCGCTGCTCGCCCTGACCTACCTGCTGTCCGGTGGCCAGGTGACCGGCGTCGCTCCCGAACAGCCCCGGCCCGGCCGGCCCGGCCGGTCCGGCCTCACGTCCGCCGGGCAGCACATCCTCGATCTGCAGAAGCAACTCTCGGACGTGCACGCGCAGCAGTCCCGCCAACTGCTGGTCGGCTCGCTGATCGCGCTGGTGGTGATGGCGGCCGTCTCGCTCCTGCTCGGCCGGGCCCTCGCGGGCCGCGTCCTGCGCCCGCTGCGGCTGATCACCGCCGCGACGCGACGGTTCTCCGCGGAGAACCTGCATCAGCGGCTTGCCGTGGCCGGTCCCGCCGACGAGGTCAAGGAGCTCGCCGACACGATCGACGGCCTCCTGGCACGTCTTGAGGCCTCGTTCACCGCGCAGCGCCGGTTCGTCGCCAACGCCTCGCACGAACTGCGTACGCCGCTCGCGACGATACGAGCGTCGCTGGACGTGGCCGTCGCCAAACCGGAGCCCGCGGCGCAGACCGTCGCACTCGCGGACCGGTTGCGGACTGAACTCGACCGGGTGGACCACCTGTTGGACGGCTTCCTCGTCCTTGCCCGTGCGCAGCACGGTGTCCCCGTCGACCGGGTGCCCGTGTCGCTCGGCGAACTGGCGGGGCGGGCACTGACCGCCCGAGCCGCCGGCATCGCCGCGAGAACCCTCACCGTCGACGACGCCGTGAGGCCGAACGCCTGGACACGGGGCAGCCCGGCGCTGCTGTCCCGGATGGTGGAGAACGTGGTCGACAACGCGATCGTGCACAACCAGGAGGGCGGCTGGATCCGGATCTCCACCGATCACGTCGACGCCGAAGCACGGCTCGCGATCGAGACCGGCGGGCGCGTCCTCGACCAGGACCAGGTGGACCGGCTCACACGGCCGTTCGAGCGGCTCGGCGCCGACCGGACCGGGTCGGAGGAGAGCTCCGGCCTCGGGCTGTCGATCGTCGCCGCGATCGTCGCCGCGCACGGTGGCCGCCTCGACCTCCGAGCCCGGCCGGAGGGCGGCCTGCGGGTCGTGGCGTCGCTGCCGTCGTCGGCCGGTCCGGACGGGGTGACACGGTGAGGGTTCTGGTCGTCGAGGACGCGCGGTCGCTCGCCGAGGTCGTCGCCGAGGGATTGCGGGATCAGGGGATGGCCGTCGACATCGCGCACGACGGTCTGGCCGCCGCCGCCAAGCTCGACCGCAATACGTACGACGTGGTGGTCCTCGACCGCGACCTGCCCGGCATCCACGGTGACACGCTCTGCCAGATGATCACCGGGCGGGACGATCGCGCGATGGTGCTGATTCTGACCGCGGCCGGGTCTCCCGGTGACCGGGTCAGCGGGCTCACACTCGGCGCCGACGACTACCTCGCGAAGCCGTTCCACTTCCCGGAGTTGATCCTGCGCATCCGTTTCCTGGCCCGCCGCAGGACGGCCGCCCATGCCCGTACGCTGCACGCCGCCGGCCTCGAACTCGACCCGGTACGCCGGACCGCCCTTCGCGACGGCCGTCCGCTGGAGCTGTCCGTCAAGGAATTCGCCGTCCTGGAGGCGCTCCTGCGTGCCAGTCCGGGCTTCCTGAGTGCCGAAGACCTCCTTGAACAGGTGTGGGACGAGAACGCCGACCCGTTCACCAACACGGTGACCGTCACCGTCGGGCGATTGCGCCGCAAGCTGGGCGGCCCGCCGGTCATCACGACGACGCCCGGGGTGGGTTACCGCATCGCGGAGGCACCGACCGGCTGACAGGGCTCCTGTGAAGACCGCCGATGCCACCTATCAGGCCACGTACCCCGAGGGAGCCGGCCTCGCGACCACTCCCACCGCCCCGGGCGGCAACGCTCAAGCTCGTTCCCCGCTGAACCGCGAACGTCCGCCCGACGTCGGCTCATTGGCAGAGCGGATTGACACTGCCCAGGTCAAGGACCTGGGGATGGGCGGCCTGTTGTCCTTGGGGAGCCTGTGTCGTATCTGGCAGCAGTGGCCACCGTGGCAGCACCGTCCGTGGCCGGTTTCGCCAGTTCACCCGGTTCTGCGATGTGGGTAGTGTCGTAGCCCAAGCGGTGCACCGACGGTTTCCGAGTCGGCCGGGCATTGGATCGGGTACCGCCTGACAAGGAGGATCGGCAATGTCATGGATCACCAGACGCCTTCGGGCGCTCAGCGGCGAGATGCGTGCACGTCGAAACCAGTACGGTGACAGGTACGGGCGCAAGGATTGATCCTCTCCCCGTACGGGACGGGGTGCGTAGCCGGATCGCCGCATCCCGTCCCCTGTCCGATGGGCATAAGAATTCGTGTTCCTGGATAGGCAGAGCCTATGGCGTCACCTACGGCGCTGGGAAAACCTGGCGGCCGATGCCGATGGCCCGTTCAGGCTCCGCTTTGGGACGCTGTTCGTCGCCGACGCGGATGCTGCCCGGGAAATTCTCGTCGACTCGGCTGACTCTTACGTACCGCAGTCCGGATTCTTCCGCATCGGACCCGAGCCTCTTCCTCGGGCGCTAAGGGCGGCAGCGTCGCGTGAACTGCTCAGAGCCTTGAGCCATCACGATCTCCATTCGTCATTTGACATTGACTCCGCCATCCATGAGTTGAGTGACAGTCGCAGCCGCCTGCCGCACCAACGGTGGGGAGTCGGACTGGTCCGCCGGTACTTCGCCCCGGTTATCGCGCACCAGCGTCATACCGAACTCAACTCCCTTGTCAACGCGTACATAAAATCGAGCGTCATCGCCGACGACATTGTCGGTCGTATGGCGAGGAGTTCGCATCGTTCAGTAAGCCGCATCCGGGACGGGGTCACCGAACAGCTGAGACGGCTTCCTGCGCGGGAAACCGAAACCGAAATCGACGCAGAGGACCTCGTCGATGTGGTATTGAGTCTGCGGGGCGAGTTGACCCCGGCGGATCGCGCGCAACTGCTACAGCGGCTCATACTCTCCATGATCGGCTTCACCGGAGTTACCCTCGAATGGGTAGTGCTACTCGGCATTCAGCACGGATACAACACGCCGGCAGTACGGCCGGACCAGGTCCGCTCTCTGGTCAGGGAGACATTGCGCCTCTACCCGACCGCATGGCGCCTGGCCAGGGAAGCGGCAATTGACCACGAAATTGGCGGCGTGCCGGTCAACAAGGGCGAACATGTCATGATCGGCACACACGCGATCCACCGGTCGGGAACCGTTTGGGACAAGCCGCTGGATTTCGATCCGTCACGCTGGGAAAAACTCGCCGACGACCAGCGGCGAGCCTACCTTCCCTTCGGGAAAGGTGAGGAGATGTGCCCGGCAAATGGGTTTGCCCTCAAAGCGCTTGAGTATCTCGGCCACCTCATCCTCCACAGCTACCAGGGCAACGTGCGGGTCCGGAAATGGAAGCCCCACGCCCGCACGCTCCTGGCACCGCCAGCCGGCTGGACCCGCCTCACCCGGAGCTCGTAACATGATCACGGTGCGCCGCCCTGTGACCGCCGGCCACGCGCCGCCGGTAGGCGCGTAGCGAGACACCCAGCTCCTGGTTGCGGCTCCTGCCCAGGAGCCGCAACCGCGGCCGATCAAGTGCCCCTCAGAGGTGCAAGCGTGGCTTCCACGGTGATGCGCACCCGGCGGCTGGTCCGTCGACAACTCCAGGATGGGCACGGGCGAGTGCCATGTCCGGGCACGCGACGTCTTCGCGGTCGCCGACGGTGAGGGCGGCCCGGCATGGCGGAGAATGTTTACTTCTGTTGTTCCTCTTGTTCTTCTTTGGTGATGGCCCTACCTTCCAGCTACGACCTCGGATGAATGGCCCGGACACCCCTCCAAAGGAACGACATGAGACCTACGCGACCGGGCTTCGCCCGTACTCGGTTCGGCAGGCACAATGCCATCCGCGCAGCTACTGCCCTCACCGTGGGGGTGTTGGTCGCTCTGATGGGAACGGCCACCGCGCAGCCCGCCTCGCGGCCGCAGGCTTCCACAGTCATCGGAGGTCTTCACGGTGCGGCCGTCGTGGACGACACCGGCCGCACGGTCATCGATGTCACGGACTTCGGTGCGGACCCCTCGGGCAAGGCCGACTCCGCGGCGGCCGTCACCGCCGCGATCGCCCACGCGAAGACCGTGGGCGGGCCCACCACGATCCACTTCCCGTCCGGCCGCTACCACATCTGGCCCGAACGGACGCCGAAGCGGGAGCTGTACGTCAGCAACACGGTCGGCAGCGACCAGGCGTTCAAGACGAAGGACATCGGCATCCTCGTCGAGGACATGCGGGACGTCGTCGTCGACGGCGGCGGATCGGTGATCGTCAACCATGGCTTCCAGACCGTCTTCGCGGCGATCCGCTCAAGCGATGTGCGCTTCACCAACTTCTCGCAGACGTGGGTCGCCCCCAAAACGGTCGACATCACGGTCGCCGACACCGGTGTCGCCCACGGGCAGGCGTACCGGATCATCGACATCCCCAAGACATACGACTACGCCGTGGAAGGCACCTCGGTGCGCTGGAACGGCGAGCGCAGCCCGGCCACCGGACAGCCGTACTGGACGGGCACGGACTCCTTCAACTACTCCCAGGTCCACGACCCCGCGACCAACAGGACATGGCGCGCGTCCAACCCGGTCTTCCAGAACGTCGCGAAGATCACCGAACTCGGCGGCGACAGGCTGCGGTTCACCTACAGCGACAGCACCGCCCCCACCGACCGCGGATACATCTATCAGATGCGCGAGGACACCAGGGACACGCCGGGCGCCCTGTTCTGGGAGTCGTCGCGTATCACGGCCGATCACCTCCGGCTCGGCTATCTGCACGGCTTCGGCATCGTGGGCCAGCTCAGCGAGGACATCAGCATCGACTCGGTCACCTTCAAGGCCGATCGCGGCAGCGGCCGCGTCACCTCGGGTTTCGCCGACCACATCCAGATGTCCGGCATCAAGGGCACGGTGCGCATCACCAACAGCCTTTTCGACAACCCGCAGGACGACCCGATCAACATCCACGGCACCTACCTCCAGGTGACCGCCGCCGAGCGGAAGACGGTGCAACTGCGCTACATGCACGACCAGACGTCCGGGTTTCCCCAGTTCCATCCGGGCGACACCATCGAACTCGTCGACAAGCGCACCATGCTCGCCGCCCCCGGCGCGACGGCGAAGGTGGTGTCGGTGACCGGACCGACCGGCAGCGGCGTCCCGGCCGGCGCGGACCCGGCCACCTACCTGCGCAACATGACCGTGGTCCTCGACCGGGCGCTTCCCGCCGCCGTACTCGCCGCCCCGGCCGAGTACGTGGCCGAGAACATCACCTACACACCCACCGTCGAGATCACCGGCAACACGTTCCAGGCCGTGCCCACGCGCGGAATCCTCGTGACGACGCGCAGGCCCGTACTGATCGAGAACAACCGTTTCGACGGCATGAGCATGGCCAGCATCTACATCTCGTCCGATGCCCGCGCCTGGTACGAGTCGGGCCCGGTGCAGAACGTCACCATCCGCGGCAATGTCTTCGACCGCCCCGCGAGCCCGGTCATTTTCTTCGACCCCACCAACCAGGACTTCGTCGCGGGGCAGCCGGTGCACCGCAATGTGCTCATCGAGGACAACGACTTCAACCTCACCGGCGGAACCATTCTCTCCGGCCGCGGCGTCGGCGATCTGACCTTCCGCGACAACCGCGTCGAGCGCTACGCCCACCTGCGGCTGACCGGACCCTCGGAAGCCCTGCGCGTGGGCGACACGACCACCGTGACCACGGACGCGCCGCCCGCGAGCCACACGTCCCCGCTGTTCACCTTCGACGGCGCGGATGACATCGCCCTCGCGAACAACACCTACGCAAGCGGCTTCAACAAGCGGGTCAACACGGCCAATATGGCCGCCTCCGAGGTCACGGTCACCGGCGACGGCCTGGCCCTCAACGCCGACAGCATCTCGTCCGCGCCGGTTGCCGTCAGTTACTCCAGCTCCCACTCGAAGGTTGCCACGGTCGACAGCGAGGGCGTGGTCAAGGCGGTGAGCGCCGGTACTGCGTCGATCACGGCCCGCGCCACCATCGGCGGCGTCCGGGTGACCTCCAACCCGGTGAAGGTCTTCGTCACCACGGCCGCGAAGCCGCCGACCGGCCGGACATGGGTCGGCGAGCAGGCGGCGGGCGACGGCAGACAGCTGTCGATCGGTGCCACGTCCTACACCGAGGGGCTCGGCGTCCACATCGCCTCCGATACGGCCGACGGGCTACGGCTCGGGGGATGAGCAGGGGTGACCATCGGCTCGGCCGGCATCGCCGCCCAAGCGGGCTCGACCGGTACCAGCCCTGCGACGCCGACTGCGCCGACCGCTCAGGCCGTGCGGGTCATGTCGCCGCGCCTGACTGCCGATTCACCGGACGGGGAGGCCGAGTACGGTGCCGCGGTGCTTCACGGCACGGGTCGAGGTCCGCAGGGCGGTGCCGACCGCTGGGGGCTCGCCGGTGCCGAGGTTGCGGTCGTACTCGGGGAACGAGCCACCGGAGATCTGGAGACGCAGTCGTTGGCCTGCTCCCAGCCGGGTGGCGCGGACGGCGTGGGTACCCGTCCCGAGCCGCCGCCGCGTTCTCCGACCCCGAGCCCGGCATCCGTCACTTGTTGCCACCCTGACCCGAACCCGCCGTGGGTGAGCCTTGACGCATCAGTAGCTTGGTCTACTCAAGTGCATAAAAAGGCCCAATATGGGTGGGAAGGAGACAAACGGCGATCAACGCGCGATGCTGCTGAGCCTGGCCCGGCCGGCCGAGTCAGGAGTCCCGTATGAGGAGCCCTCTGTGGCAGCGTCGCCATCAACCGCAAACCCGTCCCCTGACGCGTACCGCTTCGACGACCTGACCGCCCTCTACATCAACTGCACACTCAAACCGTCTCCGCAGCAGAGCAACACCCAGGGGCTGATCGACAAGAGCCGCGCGATCATGGACGCACACGGGGTTGCCACGCACGTGCTCCGGGCCGTGGACCATGACATCGCGACGGGCGTCTACCCGGACATGACCGAACACGGCTTCGCCACCGATGCCTGGCCGGCGCTGTACGAGCGGGTGAAGGCCGCCGACGTCCTGGTGCTGGCAGGGCCGATCTGGCTGGGCGACAACAGCTCGGTGACCAAGCGGGTGATCGAACGCCTCTACGCCTGCTCCAGTCTGCTCAACGACAAGGGCCAGTACGCCTATTACGGACGCGTCGGCGGCTGCTTGATCACCGGCAACGAGGACGGCGCCAAGCACTGCGCGATGAACGTCCTCTACAGCCTCCAGCACCTCGGCTACACCATCCCTCCGCAGGCCGACGCGGGCTGGGTCGGCGCGGCAGGACCGGGGCCGTCGTACCTGGACCAGGGCTCGGGCGGCCCGGAAAACGACTTCACCAACCGCAACACCGCCTTCATGACCTGGAACCTGATGCACGTGGCGGCCCTGCTCAAACGTGCCCATGGCATCCCCGCCCATGGCAACCAGCGCTCCGAATGGGACGCGGGCTGCCGGCTCGACTACCCCAACCCCGACTACCGCTGAGGTCGGTGAGGATCTCTGACAACAGTTCTGCCCGGCAAGACCTGGTGGACGTTACGGAGGGCCGAAGAACCAACCCGGTCTCTCGAAAATCGGTGCTTCACGAGGGCGTCCGGTCCTCTCGGCGGATCTCCTCGGCGAAGCGGGCGTCCTCCGCCTCGACCTTCGGCGCTTCGTCGATCACCCGCCGCAGACTTGCGAGGAGAACTTCGATCCACCGCCGTGGGATACGTCGGGGTACCCACCGGCTCCGCTAGATGGATTGCGTCCGGCGGGCATAGCGCCACGCACGCTCCTGTTCATCGGCCCATCGTCGGGGGTCCAACTCCAGGTTCGGCCTGTCCCATTGACCGCACTCCGCCGCGGCTTCGTACGTGCTCTGCAGAAAGGCGGCCAGAGTCCGGTCGGGGTCGTTGGAGCACCGCACAGCCTCGTACGGCAACAAGAACTCGTGAGCCTCGTTGCTGTAATAGGCTTCCCGAGGATTCACCGGGAAATTGGAATAGCCTGCCGGCTCCGGGTAGGCGTAGGAGTAAAACGCTCCTTCTTCACCGCCGCCGGGCCAGAATCCGCAACTGCTCAGCTCGCGAGAATACCCTTCGACCATCACCCAGTCTCCGCAGTTGGGGGCACCTCCGGGGTGACGCGGCGCCGTCCGACCTGAAAACCTCGTACAGGCGAGGTCCATCACGCCCCAGTAGAAGTGCACGGGACTGACTTTTCCACCGAAGTATGACCGGAATTCCGTGAATCCCCGATGGGCTTGCAGGAGCTGTTGCCAGAACAGGTTGACTGCGCTCGGATCGTATGTGCAGTGTTCGAAGTCGTCCGTGAAGTCAATGGCCACCTCGACTTCATTTGGATGGTTCTGAATGGCGTGGGTGAGACCGAGATCGTGGAGGTGACCCATGATCCGGTCGTGGAACTCCGCCACAGGCATGGACCGGAGTTTTACTTCCCGCCGCCCACCACCACTTTCTCGCAGCACCAGTTTATGGTCGACAAAATCGAACTCGATGTCGAGCATGCCGGTTCGGTGCGGAATTCCCGATGTGGAGAGACCGCGTGCCGTGGGATACAGGGTAACCGCCCACCAGTGATTAATGAGCGGCGTGTTGGCCAGTCTTATCTTTCCGACTATCTGCGTCCACATGTGGAGGGTGTCTCGCGATTCGGTCCAGTCGTTCACGCGAAGTCGCGGCCACTCCAGCCTTCCGGGGCCGGTCGGTGCCATCCTTTTATCCTTTCACGCGTCCCAACGAGCGGATCACGGCGAGCTGTTCCCATCGCCTGCGTCATCTTCGCGTCGAGTGCCGAATGGTCCATCGAAATGGACCGTTGCCCGGAGTTGAGGCGCGCCGCGTCGGCCACCGCGACTGCTTTCACGCTCGCTCGAACACCAATACCTCCATGGAACGCCGGGAAGCTGAGGGCTGCAACCTGCGTCGTCCATCGACGACGCATCGCGCGGTGAGGTCAGGACCAGCGAGTAAACCACGCAAACGAGAAAAACCCGCGTGGCCTATCTCCAGCCGCTCACCTGTCAGGGGCCTGGCGTGCCGCTGGGCGTGGTGCGCGCAGGGGCTGACGGCGCAGCCAGGTGCGCGAGCAGTTGAAGCCTTTCGTGGGACGGAGAGCCGGGCTCGGCATGGTAGGTGACCAGCATCTGGCCGGGTGCGCCGGGAAGCGCGAGTTTCTCGTAGCGCAGATCGAGAGCGCCGACCTGGGGGTGGAGCATGAGAGAGACGCCGCTGGTCTTGTGACGCACGTCTATGCCGGCCCACAGGGTGCGGAAGCGTTCGCTGTGGAGGCTGAGCTCGCCGATCAGCTCGACAAGCCGGGGATCGTTGAGGTCGCCTCCGATGACCGAACGCAGGTAGGCGACCACTTTCGCGGTCATCGCGTCCCAGTCGCGGTAGAACGTGCGCATCTCCGGTTCCAGGAAGGCCGCGCGAAGACTGTTGACACCCGACGCGAAGAACGGGGACAAGGCGACGGCCATCGGGTTGGCGGCCAGGGTGACCATGTACCGCCCCTGGACCAGCGCGGGCGTGGTGTTCCAGTTGTTGATCAGGCTCTGCACGCTCGCACTGACCCGCTCCGGCCGGGAGGGCCTTCGACGGGCGGTCCGCGCCGGGCGGGCCAACTCGTGCAGGTAGGTCGCGGCGTCGGCTTCGAGCCGCAGGGCGCCGGCGATGCTGTCGAGGACCTGGTCGGACGGGTGCTGGTCACGGCCCTGCTCCAGACGCAGGTAGTACTCCACACTGATGCCGGCGAGCAGTGCGACCTCCTCCCGGCGAAGACCGGGCACCCGTCGGCGGTCGCCGCCGGGCAGGCCGACGTCGTCGGGGCGCACCCGCTCGCGGCGGGCCCGCAAGTAGTCACCCAGGTTGCTTGCTGCTGCCATGGCTCCAACACTAGCCAGGACGCGTCGGCCGACCTCGGGGCTGTCCCGTAATCCCCGGTGGGTGCGGGATAAGCGGGACAGCCCTTAACCTGTCCCTGCTGGTACCGGTGTCAGCAGGGGCTTCCGGATGGTGAGAGGCCGCCGCATCGTCGAGACCATGACTGACACCTTGAAGACACCTTTCGGATTCACCTCGACCGCCGCCGAGGTTGTGGCCGGCGTCGACCTGTCCGGCAGCCGCGCCCTTGTCACCGGCGCATCCTCCGGTCTCGGCGTGGAGACTGCTCGCGCGCTGGCCGATGCCGGAGCCGCTGTGGTGCTCGGCGTGCGCGATGTCGCCGCGGGCAAGCAGGCCGCCGCCCGGATCTCGGAGTCGACGGGCAACCAGGACGTCACCGTCGCGCCGCTCGACCTTGCCGACCTCCGCTCGATCCGTGAGTTCGTCGAGGTCTGGAACGGACCGCTGCACATGCTCGTCAACAACGCCGGAATCATGGCCGTACCCGACCTGGAACTGACGCCGGAAGGGCGCGAGCTCCAGTTCGCCACCAACTTCCTCGGCCACTTCGCCCTGACCACGGGCCTGCACGCTTCCCTCGCGGCAGCCAACGGCGCGCGGATCGTGTCGCTTAGCTCCAACGCCCACCTGTTCTCGCCAGTGATCTTCGACGACCTGGACTTCCTGATCCGCCCCTACGACCGCTGGTCGGCCTATGGACAGTCCAAGACCGCCGACGTACTGCTCGCGGTGGAGGCGACCCGCCGATGGTCCCAGGACGGCATCTTCGCCAATGCCCTCAACCCCGGCGCGATCGCCACTGGCCTGCAGAAGCACACCGGTGGCCTGCGGACCCCCGCCGAGAAGCGGAAGACCCTCGCACAGGGCGCCGCGACCTCCGTACTGCTCGCGGCATCGCCGCTGGTGGAAGGCGTCGGCGGGCGCTATTTCGAGGACTGCGACGAGGCTCAGGTGCTGCGGGGGAAGCCGGTGATGTTCGGAGGCGGAGTCGCTCCATGGGCGCTGGACGCCGGCAACGCGGAGCGGCTGTGGGACACCGCCACCGAACTCCTCGGATGATCGCCGACCGGGCACTGAGCCCCTGACAAGACGCGGGTTCCGCCCGGACCGTCCCACCGGAACGTGCGTGTGTCCGGGGTGATGCGGGAGGTGGCGGCGTGGTCGACGCGGCGGTGCGCTCCGGGTTGTCCCGGAGACCCGCGGTCGGCGTGAGCGATCCCGACGGTTTGACTCCTACGTAGCGTCATGGTTTTCGATGGCGACACGCACCGCACCCGATCTTGAGGAGTGCCCCGCATGTCCACACCGCTGTCCGAGCGCTACGCCATCGCCGAGGGTCTGCTGCCCGATGTCTGGGGGGCGTTGGTCACAGGAGGCCGGGTGATCCCGAGGTGGATCGACGGCGGCCCCGATTTCTGGTGCTCCCTCGCCACGGACTCGGGCTCGCAGTACATCCGGGTCGACGGCCTGACCGGCGAGGTCTCCCCGGCCTTTGACCACGCCGTGGTCGCCGCCGGCATGTCCGAGGCCCTCGGCACCCCGCTGGAGGCCGGTGCGCTCCCGGTCTCCGGCCTGGCCTTCCGGGCGGGCGGCGTCCGGATCGCCGTCGGCCCGCTTGAGCTCAGCTACGACCGAGCGACCGCGACCTGCACCACGACCGGCGGTTCGGGACCGGCGATGGACGAGTCGCCCTCACCGGACGGGAAGCTCGTCGCGTTCGTGCGGGACCACAACCTGTGGCTGCGCGAGCGAGCCACTGGGGACGAACGCCCGCTCACCACCGACGGTGAGCCCGACCACTCCTACGCGACCCCGCCCGACGTCACCACGTTCCGGCATGTGCTCGGGCCGCTCGGCATCCACTCCCCGCCGCTGCTGATCTGGTCCGCGGACTCGACCCGGATCGCTACCCACCTGATCGACCAGCGCGAGGTCGAGCAGATGCATCTGATCCAGTCACGGCCCCCCGGCGGCGGCCGGCCCGTGCTGCACTCCTCCCGCTACGCCATGGTCGGCGACGCTCACGTCCCGACCGCCCGGATGCTGTCGGTCGACGTCGCCACCGGCGCCGTCACCTTGGCCGACTGCGGCCCGCTGGTGGCCAGTTACCTCTCCGAGTTCCAACTCGGCTACGCCTGGTGGGGACCGGGGGAGCGGGAGCTGTTCTGGATCGCCGCCGATCGCGGGAACCACACCCTCACCCTGCGGGCGATGGACCCGAGCACGGGCCGCACCCGCACCGTCCACCAAGAGGAGGGCGACCAGCCCGTCACGCCGCACCCCGTCTTCGGGGCGCCGCCCAACATCCGCGTGCTACCGAGCGGGGACGTCGTCTGGTGGTCCGACCGCACCGGGTGGGGCCACCTCTACCTCGTCGGCGCCGACGGCACGACCCGTGCGCTGACGTCGGGGGAGTGGCTCGTGGTCGACCTCGTCTCCGCCGATCCGGAGTACGCCTACTTCACCGCGACGGCCCGCGACGCCGACGCCGACCCGTACGCCCGCGCCTTCTGCCGCGTCGACCTCGCCACCACCCGCGTCGACACTCTCCTGGAGGATGGCCGCGACCACGAGATCACGGCCTCCCCCGACAGCCGGTGCTTCGTCGATGTCGTCTCCTGGATCGACGAGCCCGCCACCAGCCTGCTGCTGGACCGCGACGGCGGCCTCACCGCGATATTGAGCACGGCCGACGCCACCGGCCTGGTCGAGGCGGGATTCGAGCCGCCCGAACGGTTCGTGGTGAAGGCCGCGGACGGTGTGACCGATCTGTGGGGACTGCTCTACCGGCCCCACCACCTCGACCCGGATCGGAAGTACCCGGTCCTCGACGAGACCTACCCCGGACCGCAGGTGAGCGTGGTCAGCGTCCGCTACCCCCGCTCATCCGGCCCCGCACACGATCACGCCGTGTCCATGGCCGCCCTGGGATTCGCCGTGGTCGTTCTCGACGCCCGCGGCACCCCCCGTCGGAGCAAGGCGTTCCAGACAGCGACCCGCGGTCCGGGCGACACGGCCGGCCTCGACGACCACGTTGCCGCGATCACCCAGCTCGGGCGGAGCCACCCCTGGCTTGATCTGGACCGGGTCGGCATCTACGGGCACTCGGGCGGCGGATACGAGTCCACCAGGGCCCTGCTGCTGCACCCGGAGTTCTTCAAGGTGGCTGTTTCGAGCGCGGGAGGCCACGACGCCCGCGTGTACCACGCGGCATGGGGGGAGACCTACGTCGGCGACGCCGGCGACGAGATCTACGTCCCGCACGCCAACGAGACCCACGCCCGGAACCTCGTCGGCAAGTTGCTGCTCATCCACGGTGAGCTCGACGACAACGTCACCCCCTACGTCACGCTGCGCCTCGTCGACGCTCTCATCGACGCGGACAAGGACTTCGACCTGCTGATCGTCCCCAACGCGGACCACACGCTGCTGTCACGGCAGCGGTACTGGTGGCGACGCCGATGGGACTACTTCGTCCGGCACCTCATGGGCGAGACTCCACCGGACTACGCGATCACCCCGAAGGCCGCCGACGCCGCGACGCCGGCCGACATGGCGTAGCCGGGGTGGCGGCGATTCCTCCCGGGCAGATCGACTCCTCGTGGGGAGATGCTCCGTCGGCGCGGCGGCGGCCTGCGTCCGGGTCACACGTCGTAGGACCCGCCGTCGATGTGCAGGGTCGTGCCGTTGATGTAGCCGGCCGCAGGGCTGGCCAGGAAGACGAC
This sequence comes from Streptomyces sp. NPDC102274, assembly GCF_044766385.1. Classification (NCBI taxonomy): domain Bacteria; kingdom Bacillati; phylum Actinomycetota; class Actinomycetes; order Kitasatosporales; family Streptomycetaceae; genus Streptomyces; species Streptomyces sp. NPDC102274. The sequence goes on from NZ_JBIWLW010000019.1 coordinate 127,481, forward strand.
CAGGTTGGCGTACTCGTCGGGCCTGGCGATACGGCCGACGTCGTTGGGGGCGAGCGCGACCGCCTTCGGTTCGATCTCCGCCCAGGTCTCTCCCCAGCCCTGGGCCCTGCCCACCCCGACCACGAATTCCTGTGCGGCGGGGGTGAGGATGCCTCCCGCCGCGACAGCGTTGGAGGTGACACCGGAGTGCTTCAGCTCGCGGGCGAGCGAGGTGGCGAGGTTGTTTCGGGCGGCGTTGGCGGCGGCGTAGTGGGGCTGGCTCGCAGAGGGCCGGTGGCCGGTGACGCTGCTGATCTGGATCACCCGTCCCCAGCCGCGTGCGCGCATACCCGGCAGGAGGCGCTGGACCATACGCACGCTGGAGATGACGTTCGTGTTGTACATCTCGGCCCAGGCGTCGGGCGGGGTCTCGTCCCACCGCGCCGTCGGATCGTAGACGCCGACGTTGTTGACGAGGATGTCGACGGGCCCGTCCTCGACCGCCGCGGCCCGGACTTCCCCGGCGCCGGCGTCCGTGGCGAGGTCGCCGATGGCGATGCCGGCGATACCGCCGTCTTCACGGATGGACTTCGCCACCGCCGCGGTCCTTGTCCGGTCCCGTCCGTGCACCACGACAGCGGCACCTTCGGCAGCCAGGCGCCGGGCGATCACCTCACCGAGGCCACTGCTCGATCCGGTGACCAGAGCCCGCTTACCAACGAGTTGAAGATCCATTGTTCTGATTCCTTGTTCGCTTCGGAGTGCGGCGGACCGGGTCTTCCGCCGCACACCGGCGACCGTAGGACGATGAAAATGGACTAGCAAGTCCAGAAATTCGGCCGATGCCGGGCGCGGCAGAGATCCGAAAACCCCTGGCAGCTCTCCTGCCGGCCCCAGGGCCGCCCCGTCATCCACAACACCCACGTACTGAACTGGTCACACCGGCGCGGACACCACCGACCCGGCGACCCGCCGTGTTGTCCTGTCAAGTCCCTCGTTGTCTTCCGCAGCGTTCAGTCGCCCGTAACCGGAAGACGCCCGCGGCCACACCTCATCTGGCGAATCTTGCGGCAACACCGGGGGAATCCCCCACCTTCGCTGCCGTAAGGAACGATTCTCCATGCCCCGCCACCTTCGCTTCCCCGTGATCGCCGCGGCCGCCCTGCTGCCGTTCGTCCTCAGTGCCTGCGGTACCAGCGCCGCCGACAACGGTGCGTCCACCGCCTCGGGGCGGGACCCCGGCAACCTCGTCATCGCCGCCATCCCGTCGGAGAACTCCACGACGCTGGCCGAGCAGTACCAGCCCATCGTCAAGCTGCTGGAGGCCGAGACCGGCAAGAAGGTCCAGCCGCAGAAGGCCACCAGCTACGCCGCCGTGATCGAGGCCCAGCGTGCCCACAAGGCCGACATCGCCTTCTACGGCCCGCTCTCCTACGTCGTCGCCAAGGACAGCGGGGTGGGCCTGGACCTGGTCGGGACACAGGTCGCCACGAAGGGCGGCAGCGCGGCCTGCAAGTCGTACGGCATCTGCGAATCCTGTCCACCACCTGTTTGGAGGCCGCCCTGGTCGCCGAGGGCGCCATCGACGCCTTCGCCGACGCCTGCTCCGACACCCACCGGCTGGTCGACCTGGCGGCCGCGGCCGTCATGGTGCCGCGCGCCGGGGGGGTGGTGCTGGACGTGAGGGGCCGCCCCGTCGTCTTCGACACCGATCTGACCCGGCGCTGGTCCGGAGTGATCGCGGCCACCCCCGACCTCGGTGCGGAACTGGTCGAGGTCCTGGCCGGTGCGGCCGACGGTGCGGCCGGCGGTTCGCCGTTCAGGACGAACGGCTGAGGCGGTATGACTCCAGGTACGTGATCGGCTCAGAGCATGGATCGATGCGGCGGCTCTCGGGCCGCGCCGTAGAGCCGGGCCCTCCAGCGGCACGGTCCGGTCCTCGACGGGTGGAACGCGGAGGCCGGGACCGTCCCGGCCTCCGCACGACGGCGCTACGGACTCACTGCTCCAGCACGGCCATGGCCGCGTTGTGGCCGGGGATACCGCTCACACCGCCGCCGCGCACCGCGCCCGCGCCGCAGAGCAGTACGTTCCTGTGCGAGGTCTCGACTCCCCAGCGGCCGGTGCCCCTCTCCTCGTCGGCGAACGGGAACGCCAGCGACCGGTGGAAGATGTTTCCCCGTGGCAACCGCAGTTCCTCCTCCAGATCGAGGGGTGTCTTCGCCTCGACGCACGGCCTGCCGTCCTCGTCCAGTGCCAGACAGTCGGCGATCGGCTCGTCCAGTACCGCGTCGAGTTCGGCGAGAGCTCTCTTGAGCAGGGCCTCCCGCTTCGCGGCGTTGTCCTGGGCGAACAGCCGCGCCGGTGTGTGGACTCCGAACATCGTCAGCGTCTGGTAGCCGCGGGCGACCAGCTCCGGGGAGAGGATGGTGGGGTCGGTGAGCGAGTGGCAGTAGATCTCCGAGGGAGGTGACGACGGCAGCGCGCCTCCGGCGGCCTCCCGGTAGGACCTGGCCAGTTGTCCGTATCCCTCGGCGATGTGGAACGTACCGGAGAATGCCTCGCGCGGGTCGACGGAGGTGTCACGCAGCCGCGGCAGGCGGCGCAGCAGCATGTTGACCTTGAGCTGGGCGCCCTCGGCCCGCTCGGCCGGCGCCGCGCCGCCGACGAGGTGGGCGAGGGCCTCGGGGGAGGCGTTCACCAGGACTTTGCGAGCCGCGACGGTGGCCTCTCCCGCACGAGTGCGGTAGGTGACGACGGAATGGGGATCGTCCGGGTCGATGCGGAGCACTTCATGGCCGGTGACGATCTCGGTCCCGGCCTTGCGGGCGGCACGGGCCAGCGCGTCGGTGAAGGCGCCCATGCCGCCGACCGGAACGTCCCAGTCACCCGTGCCCCCGCCGATCACGTGGTACAGGAAGCAGATGTTCTGGGCCAGCGACGCGTCGTGCGCATCGCTGAAGGTGCCGATGATGCCGTCGGTGAGAACGATGCCGCGCACCAGGTCGTCCCTGAACCGCTCCTCGATCGCGACGCCCAGCGGCTGCTCGAAGAGCATGTGCCAGGCGTCGTCGTCGCCGATCCGTGCGCGGAGTGCCTCGCGGGTGGGCAGCGGTTCGGTGAGCGTCGGGAAGACGCTCCGGGCGACGCGCCCGGTCGTGGCGTAGAACTCCTGCCATGCCTCGTACTCGGCATCGGATCCCGTGAGAGCGCGGAAGGACGCGCGGGTGCGCTCCTCGCCGCCACCGACGAACAGTCCGGTGGCACGGCCGCCGCGCACCGTGGGCGTGTAGGAGGCCACCGTGCGCTTCTTCACGGCGAAGCTCAGGCCGAGGTCGTCGACGACCTTCGACGGCAGCAGAGAGACGAGGTACGAATAGCGGGACAGGCGCGCGTCCACGCCCGCGAAGGCCCGGGTCGAGACGGCGGCGCCGCCCGTGACGTCGAGACGTTCGAGGACGAGCACGGAGCGCCCTGCCCGAGCGAGATAGGCGGCGGCGACCAGCCCGTTGTGACCACCACCGACAATGACGACGTCGTAGACGTCCCTGGTGAGTTCCGCTTGTGCAGCCATGACTCTTGGTAACACGCCGCGCGCCGACCGGGCCGCCCGGCCCCGGCGCCCAGTTCATGACATCGGCCGCGGGGCCGACTCGCGACGGCGGCCCGCGACGGCGGCGGATCGGCGTCACGGTCGCTCGTCAGCGTCACGGTCCCTCAGCAACACGCCCTCAGGGGGTTACGGGCGGTCCTTCAGGGTGGCCATGACGCGGCCCATGAGCCCGGGAACGTCAGCTCCCTGATCCCCGTCCATCAGCCACCGGCCCAGCCGCACGGACGATTCGAGCGCCATGCGGACGCGGGGCCCGCGCCGCATCGCGAAGTCGCGGAACAGTTCGTCGTCCCAGTCCGCGCGTCGAGTCAGCAGTTCCGCGAGGACCGAGGCGTCCTCCAGGGCCATGGCAGCGCCCTGGGCGAGCGTGGGCGGGCAGCAGTGGGCGGCGTCGCCGATCAGCACACAACGTCCCCGGTGCCAGGGCCCGTCGAGCAGCAGCCGGTCGAAAGATGTGTAGGTGACGAGTCCTGAGCCGGAGAGCGACTCCCGGATCTCGTCCCACGCACCGCCGTAGCCGGTCGCCGCACGCCGCATCTCCTCCGCGTACGAGAGACGGTCGAGGCCGGACCGGTCACGCCTGGGCACGGTCAGATAGGCGTACATGGTGTCCTTGCCGGTCGGGCAGTAGCCCGCGACGTAGCACGGCCCTCCGTACTCGATCCTGTGGCGCTCAACACCCCGAGGGCGGGGTACGACAGCGCGCCAGCTTCCCATTCCGGTCGGCTCGGGCCGCTGCGGGACGCCGATCATCGCGCGGGTCGCGGAGCGCGGTCCGTCGGCGCCGACCACCAGGTCGTAGAGGCCGCTGCCGCCGTCCGTGAAGGACACGTCGACACCGTCGGGCCGCTGCCGCAGATCCGCCACCGTGCAGCCGAGCCGGACAGTGGCGCCGGAGCCGCGGACCGCGTCGACGAGAATCCGCTGAAGCTGTGCGCGCTCCATGGCGACTCCGGCGGCCAGGCCGTCGTCGCCTCCGGAAGATGCCACCTCCTGGACGTTCGGCAGGGTCGCGCCGGGGGTGATCACGTCGACCGCGTCGCAGACGAAGCCCCGCTCGCGCACGTGCCCGCCCACCCCCGCCTCGTGCAGCACGCGCAGCGCGTTGTACTGCAGGAAGATGCCTGATCCGTGGACGTTCCAGTCGTCCTTCACCTCGACCAGGTCGACGGCGATTCCTCCTGCGCGCAGCAGTACGGCGAGGCTGTTGCCCGCCGTACCGCCGCCGACGACCAGAACGGCGCGGCGATTTCCCATGCCCAGTAGCCCCTCAAGAGAGATTTTCGATTTTTAATCGATGGCTCGGTATTTTGTTTGATGGCGCACTACCACCTTGGGGTGATCAATTCCTCGGTGAAGATTGCGCCCCGCCGACCACCGCGCCACGCATAGTACGCTCGGGCCGTGACACGGCATAATTCCGTATATATCAGGCCATATATTGAATCCGATTTTTCCGGTGTTCACGCCGCCTTCAACAGCCTCGGGCACGATCCCAGCACCCTGGAATTGTGGCGTCGTTACTTCCCGGCGGGGTGGAGCGAAGAAGGTGTCAGGGACGAGTTGTCCGCGCTGTCCGTTTCCAGGGACCCCGTCAACCTGGTCGCCATCCACGAGGAAAGGGTCGTGGGCCTGATCGCCGGGCATGACCTGAAGACCCAGGCGCGGCTTCAGCTCCCGCACTTGGCCGCACTGTTCGAGCAGCGGCCGGGGACGGACGGTGCTTTCTACCAGCGAGACATTGTCCTGCGTCCCGATTTTCAGATCAGAAACACAGCGCTGGCTCTGAGCGACGCGCTTTTGCGGCACGCGAAAGAACGCGGCTACACCAGCATTGTGACGCGGACGCCACCCCTCAACAGCACGGGAATTCACTTCTTCCTGAAACAGGGGTACGAGGAGATTTTCCGGGACCGCAGACCCGATCGCGTCTATTTCCTCAAATCACTCACCGTGTGACCAGTTTCCGGAAAGGGAACGATGAACGACTTCTTCCCGCCCACCGCTGACGCCATCGCGGTGGTCGGTGCGGCATGCCGCCTTCCTGGTGGCACGCACGACCTGGACGCTTTCTGGCAGGTCCTGATCGAAGCCCGCGACGTCGTGACACCGGCACCCGCCGGGCGGTTCGACCAGAGCCGTTTCCTCGCGGACGTCACAGGACGACCGGGCAAGACCTACAGCTTCGCCGGCGGCTATCTCGATGACATCGCGGCCTGGGACGCGGACTACTTCGGTGTCTCGCCCCGTGAGGCGAGCCGGATGGACCCGCAGCAGCGCCTGCTGCTGGAGATGGCGGTGGAGGTGATCGATGACGCCGGTATGGATCCGGCGGACCTGGACGGGTCGGACACGGGCGTCTACATCGGCCTGTACTCCATCGGATACGGAATCCTCCAGATGCACGGCTCGGAGACCATCGACGTACACAACCAGACGGGCACCACAGGAACCGCCGTCGCCAACCGCCTCTCGTACTACTTCAATCTCCACGGCCCCAGCATGGCCGTGGACACGGCGTGCTCGTCCTCGCTGATCGCCTTGCACCAGGCATGCGAGACCCTCCGCTCGGGGCAGAGCAGGCTCGCCCTCGCGGGCGGTATCAACGCACTGATCAACCCGCAGGAATTCGTTGTGGCCGCCAAGGCGCGGACACTGTCGCGACGCGGTCGCTGCCAGGCGTTCTCCGCACAGGCCGACGGCTTCGCGCGTGCCGAGGGCGGCGGTCTGGTACTGCTCAAGCGCCTGTCGGACGCCCTGGTGGACGGCGACCGGGTGCACGGGGTCATCCTCGCCAGCGGCACCAACTGCGACGGACGTACGGCGGGACTGGCCCACCCCAATTCCGTGGCGCAGGAAGCACTGTTGCGGCAGCTGTACGAGCGCGCCGGTGTACGTCCGGAAGAGGTCGCGTACGTCGAGGCGCACGGAACCGGCACCCAGGCAGGTGACCTGGCCGAGTGCACGGCGATCGGCCGCGCCCTCGGCGTCCACCGGCCGAGCGGACGCGCACTGCCCATCGGGTCCGTGAAGACGAACGTCGGCCATCTGGAGTCCGCCGCCGGCATCACCGGGCTGCTGAAGGCCCTGCTCGTCCTGCGCCATGGGGTGGTCCCGCCCTCCCTGCACGCCGACACTCTCAATCCGGCGATCGACTTCGAGGGCCTGCGGATCGATCCGGTACGCCGGCCGCGGCCGGTCACTTCGGCCACGGCCACGGGCCGGACCGTCGTGGGCGTGAACTCGTTCGGCATCGGCGGGGCCAACGCGCACATCGTGCTCGCCGCCCCCGCCAGGCAGCCCGCACCGGCCCGCACGTATCCGGGCCCCGGCGCGCTGCTTCCCGTGGTGGTCTCCGGCCGCACTCCGGAGGCCGCCCGCCGAAGCGCGGAGCGGATGGCCGCCCGCCTCGAAGGGCTGACCGGGCAGGGCGACCACAACGCGGCCGGGGGAGAGCCGGACGCGTTCTACGACCTCGCCCACACCGCGTGCCGCCGGCGCGGGCACCGCGAGCACCGCGTCGCCACCTTCGCCCGCTCCGCGAGCGAAGCGGCCCGGCGGCTGCGGGCTGTCGCCGGTGGAGCCGCCGACGCGGTCGCCGCGTCCGCCGCCTCGGTCAGTGGCGGAAAAACCGCCTTCGTCTTCTCGGGCAATGGCTCCCAATGGGCGGGTATGGGCGCCGGACTCCTCGCGGACGACGCGGTGTTCCGCGCGGCCGTGGAGGAGATCGACGCCCTGCTGCTCCCGAAGCTGGGCTGGTCGGTGGCACAGGAGATGCGTGCTCCGTCCAGTGGCCGGGGCATGGAGCGCACCGAGGTCGCGCAGCCGCTCCTCTTCGCCGTCCAGGCCGGTCTGGTCAGGATGCTGGAGCGACGGGGGATCCGTCCCGCGGCCGTCATCGGCCACAGCGTCGGTGAGGTGGCCGCCGCCTGCACGGCGGGCGCGTACGACCTGCCGACGGCCGCGCACGTCGTCGCCGAGCGGAGTCTGCTTCAGGGCACCACCGCGGGGACCGGGCGGATGGCGGCCGTCGGGCTGTCTCCCGAGTCGGCGGAGAAGGAAGTGAACGCGTTCCGCGGGCTCTTGGAGATCGCCGGGGTGAACAGCGCGTCGGATGTGACGCTCTCCGGTGATCCGGCCGCGCTGGCGGAACTCGGCGAGCGGCTTCGCCCACGCGGCGTGTTCTTCCGGATGCTGGACCTCGATTACGGATTCCACAGCCGTGCGATGAATCCGATCGAGCACCCCCTGCTGGACGCCCTGGCCTCGGTGAAGTCCTTGCCGACCGCCGTCCCGATGGTGTCGACGGTCACCGGGCGCGCTGTGCGAGCGGGGGAGCTCGACGCCTCCTACTGGTGGCGCAATGTCCGTGAACCGGTCCTGTTCGCGCCGGCGGTCCGGCAGCTCGCGGCCGAGGGCTGTGAGGTCTTCGTCGAGATCGGCCCCCGCCCCGTGCTCGCGGGATATGTGCGCCGGCTGGTCGGCACGGGCAATACGCTGGCGGCGGTGGTCCCGACGCTGTCTCCCCCCGAGAAGTCACATACGGAGAGCGAACCGGCGGCCGTGGACGCGGCGGCGGCGCAGATCGTCGCGGCCGGCGCCGAGATCGACTGGCACACGCTCTTTCCCGTTCCCGGCAGGGTCGTGGATCTCCCGGCCTACGCGTGGCAGCGCGAACGGCACTGGAACGGCGAACCGGAGTGGTGGTCCCCGAAGCCGGGCAGCGGCCGGATCGAGCATCCCCTGCTCGGCGAACGCGTTCCGGTGCTCGAACCCACCTGGCACGCGCGGGTCGAGCCGGTGCGCCTGCCGTGGCTGCCGGACCACCGGGTGGACGGCGCCGTGGTGATGCCGGCCGCGGCGTACGTCGAGATGGCCCTGGCCGCGGGTCGGCTGGCTCTCGGCGCTCCGGTCGAGATGACCGCCCTGGACGGGTTGCGTGCCCTGGTGCTGCCGTGGGAAGACCCCCGGATGGCGGTGACCGTCCAGGTGTCCGTCTCCGAGGAGGACGGCCATGTGCGGGTCGCCGGACGCGCGGATGCCGGGAGCGAGTGGCAGGTCCACGCCCGGTGCCAGGTGCGCGAACTGCTGCGGGACGCTCCGGCGGACAGGGACCTGGCGGCCGTACGCGAGCGTCTGCGCGACGCGCGCGTCGGTGCCGAAGAACACTACGCGCGGCTCAGCGCGACCGGTGTGTACCACGGCCCGGACTTCCAGGCGGTGCGCGAGATCCACCTGGGCGAGGCGGAGGCACTGGCGCGGTACGCGGCGCCGGTGGCCATGGACGGGTTCGAGGTGCATCCGGTGCTCCTCGACGGCGCGTTGCAGGTGGGGTCCGCCGTGGTCCCGGCCGAGGACGGCGCCATGTATCTGCCCTCGGGCATCGACGCGGTCCGTGTCTGGCGACGGGCTCCCGCGAGCGGCCTGGTGCACGCGCGCCTGCGGTCCTCGACCCGCGACGAGGCCGTCTTCGACGTCGCGGTCATGGACGAGCGCGGAGCGGTGGCTCTGGAAGTCCACGGGTGCCGGGTGCGACGTGTCGCGACCGCCGTCGGTGAACCCGCCCGCTACACGACTGTCATGCGCGCGGCACCACGACCGTCGGCACACGTGGCAGCCAGTACGCTGCCCGATCCGGCCGAGCTGGTGGAGAGCGCGAGGCGGCACGCGCGGACTTCCCCCGCGGACGCGAGGGGCCCGGTGGCGGCGCCGCTCGACGCGTACGAGCGGCGGGCGAGGACGTTCACCGCGCACTGCACCGCCCGAGCCCTGAACGGCATCGTCGCGGACGGCGAACCGTTCGGCGTCGCGGATGTGATCGCCGCCGGAGTACTCCCCAGGTACCGGCGCCTCGTGACCCTGCTGGCTTCCACCGCCGAGGCCGAGGGCCTGCTGGAGCGGGCGGGCGGGACGGGGAGCGAGCCCCTGTGGCGTTTCGCCGCCGAGGCGGTACCCGAGGCCGTCTTCAGCACGCTCGGCGAGGAGTTCCCGCAGGAGGCGCCGACGCTGGCCCTCTTCGGGCGCTGCGGCCTCCACCTCGGCCCGGTCCTGTGCGGGCAGGCGGACGCCCTCGACCTGATCATGGCCGAGGCCGACCCCTACCTCGTCGAGAAGTACTACTCCACCGACTCGCGCTTGCGGGCGGCCAACCTGAAGCTCGCCGACACCCTCGCCGTCATCGTCCGGCAATGGCCGGCCGACCGGCCCTTGCGCGTACTGGAGCTGGGTGGCGGCACCGGTTCCGCCACGGCCGAACTGCTGCCCTGTCTGCCACCGGAGCGGACCCAGTACGTCTTCACCGATCTCTCTCCGACCCTCATGCACAGGGCACAGAAGCGCCTGGGCGCGTACGGCTTCGTCGAGTACCGTGCCCTCGACCTCGAACGCGATCCATGCGAACAGCGCTTCGCGACAGGCGAGTTCGACCTGGTCGTGGCGTCCAATGTGCTCCACGCCACCTCGGACCTGAGCCGCACGCTCGGCCACGTCGGCAGTCTTCTGGCCGAAGGAGGGCACCTGCTCGCCCTGGAGTCCAACGAGACCGACGAATTGATCCTGTGCTTCGGCCTCCTGGACGGGTTCTGGGCCTTCGAGGACACCGCGCTGCGCGACAACTCCCCCCTGCTCCCCGCCGAGAAGTGGCTGAGTCTCCTGCGGACGTGCGGTTTCGAGGAGCCGGCCGTTTTCGGTGACGGCAACGAGCCGGCGCGCACGTCGGTCCTGGTCGCTCGCCTGGCGGCGGGTGAGGCGACGCGGCGGACACCGGCTGCGCCGCCGGTCGCGGAGCACCGGGCGGAGCGCTGGCTGGTCGCCGCCGAAGAGGCCAGTACCGATCTGGCCCGCGACGTGTGCGCGGGTCTGACAGACGGAGGAGGCGTCGCGCACCTCACCGAGCTGAGCGACCACGCGGGCGACTGGGCGAGCCTGCTGAGCGACTCCCCGGAATCCGCCCACGTCGTACTGCTGCTCGACGACAGGGACCCGGGGCCCAAGGAGCCGGGGCAGAACGTCCTTCGGCGGAGCGTGGCCGCCACCGCCGTGCTGCGGGCGGTGGCCACCGCCGTCGAGGGCCTTGCCGGGGTGGCCGGGCCCGCCCTCTGGATCGTGACGCCTCCCAGCGGTGCCCTGCCGGCCCCGGAGACCCCCGGGGCGCCGGCCGGGGCGGTGCCCTGGGGCGTCGCCCGGGTCCTCGCCGAGGAGCACCCCCGTGTGCGGTTGCGGAAGGTCTCGCTGAGCCGGAGCGGGGACACCACGAGCGACGCCGCGCGGCTCGTCGCCGAACTGACCGGCGCCGGCGAGGAGGACGAGATCGCCCTGAGCGAGGGCGGGCGTTACGTTCCGCGAGTCGTCCCCCTGCGGCCGAGCCCGGAGCCTCCGGCCCCCGGCACACCGTACGGACTGAGGCTGCACCGTCAGGGTCCCGCCCACCGGCTGGCCTGGGCGGAGCGGCAACCGGCCGTCCCCGGACCCGATGAGGTCGTCGTGGCGGTACGGGCAGCCTGCCTGGATCCCCGGGACATGCTCCAGGCCGACGGTACGGTGCCGCCGTTCTCGCCCGGTGAACCGGACCACCCCACCGGCCTGGACTGCGCGGGTGTGGTCACCGCCGTCGGACCGGGAGTGACGTCCGTGGCACCGGGCGACCGGGTCTTCGCCCTCGCACCGGGCGCCTGCGCCTCGGAAGTCGTCGCCAAGGCCGCACTGGTGGCGCGTATGCCGGAGACGATGAGTTTCCCGGCCGCGGCCACCCTTCCCTCGGCCTTCCTCGGCGTTCACCACGCACTGTCCCAAGCGGCCTGTCCGGAGGCGGGCGACACCCTGCTCGTCCACGACGCCACGAGCGGTGTCGGTCTGGCGGCCGTCCAGTACGCCCGGCGCGCCGGTATCCGCACGATCCTCCTCGCACGGACCCCCGCCCAGCGGGACGTACTGCGCCTGATGGGTGCCGAACATGTGCTGAACACCGACGATCCCCTGCTCGTCGACCAGGTGAGGGAAGTGACCGGCGACCGAGGAGCGGATGTCGTCCTGTGCCCGCCCGGCGGTGGAGACCGTACCCGGTTCACCGCCGAACTCCTGGCCCCGGACGGCTGGTTGATCGACCTGGGCGCGCGTGAACCGCTCGCCGGGCACCGCCGGGTGCCCGCGCAGCGCTCCCACTCCTACGTCACGGCCGACCTTCTCCGGTTGATCGCCCGGCGTCCCGGAACCGCGGCCCGTCTGTTCACCGAGATCGCCGGTCACATCGCCGACGAGGCGTACCGGCCGTTGCTCCACGTCACCGAGCCCGCCACGGCCGCGCGGGAGGCCCACCGGGCCGTGACCGACGTACGTGGCCTGGGCAGGTCCGTGCTGACCTTCGACCGGACACCGCCGGTCGATCACCGCCCTCGGGCGATCTCCTTCGCGGCGGAGGGGACGTACCTGATCACCGGCGGACTCAGCGGCCTCGGGGCAGCGACCGCCCGCTGGATGGCACAGCGAGGTGCGCGGAATCTCGCCCTGGTGAGCCGGCGCGGCAGGAAGTCTCCCGAGGCTCCGGCCCTTCTCGACGACCTGCGCGACCAGGGCGCGCGAGCCTCCGTGTACGCGGCCGACGTCAGCGACCGTGCTGCCATGGCCGACATCATCACCACGCTCGACAGCGACGGGCGGCCGGTCCGTGGGATCGTCCACGCCGCGATGCACATCGACGACGCCCCACTCGTGGAACTGGCGGACGACCGCGTCCGCGCCGTCCTCGCCCCCAAAATGCTCGGCGCGCACATCCTGGACGAGCTGACCCAGGACCGGGAGCTGGATCTGTTCGTCGTCTACTCCTCACTGGCGGCCCTCGCCGCGAACCCCCAGCAGGCCGCCTACACCGGCGCGAACCTGTACCTCGAAGCTCTCGTCCGCCGGCGCCGGGCATCCGGCCGCCCGGGGCTCGCCGTGGGCTGGGGGCCGATCAGCGGTACCGGTTATGTGGCCCGTGAAGACCTGGGGGACTCCATGACACGCCGGGGGCTGCGCCATCTCGACGCCGAACAGGCCTGCGGCGTACTGGAAGACCTGTTGTCGCGCGGCACCGACGTCGCGGCCGTGGCCGACATCGACTGGAAGCGCCTCGCGGAACTCAGCACGGGCAATGACGAGCGGCCCCTCTTCCGCGACGTGATGCCCGACGCCCGGAACGCGGAACGGCACGACGCCGACTCCGCCGATCTCCAACTCCTCGCCACCGGTACGCGGGAAGAAGCCACGCGCGCGCTGGAGAACCTGCTCACCGGTACTGTCGCGCGCATTCTTCAGAGCGACCCGGAGGCACTCGACCGCACCCGCCGGCTCGACCACCTCGGAGTCGACTCACTGATGGCCACCGAACTCATGGTCGCGATCCGCCGTGACCTGTCCTGTGACGTGGCCCTCGTGGAAGTCACCTCCAGTCCCGGGGTGTCCGCCCTGGCGGCCCGGCTGCTGCCCCGTCTGCGTCCGGACGCCGAGGCGCCGCTGACCTGACGTCCGGTCAGCACCGACACCACCACGCAAAGCTGGGGACGACAACCGTGTGTTGTCGTCCCCACGCGTCTTCCCGGGCCGCTGAGCCTCTTCCATGAGGCCCGATCGAACATGAGGCCCGATCGAATTTAAGTTAATTAGTAATAATTATTGACAGGGTGTGGATGTGGCATCACAGTCTTCGTCGTGGCGCCGCTCCTCACGAGGGGAGTGCCGCGCTCGTCATCCCCAACTCTTGGGAGTATCAAGTGACTTCGCATCGTGCAGGGATAGTGCGTGCCCGTCGGGCCGTCGCCGTGCTCGGGGCCGCCGCGCTGATCCCGCTGGCCGTACCCGCGGCGCAGGCCGCCGAACGCGGGGCCGCGGAAGCCCCGCCGTTCTACGACAGTGGGCTCGCCCCGACGCCGTACATGGGCTGGAACACCTATTACGCCCTCGGCGCTCCGACGGAGGGTCAGGTCAAGGGGGTCGCCGACTATCTGGTCAGCAGCGGCCTCAGGGACAGTGGCTACGACATAGTGTGGCTCGACGGCGGCTGGCAGGCGGATGAACCGCGGGACAGCGCGGGCCGGCTGGCCGCGCATCCAGGCCGTTTCCCCTCCGGCATCCCCGCGCTGGTCACGTACCTGCACCAGCGGGGACTGAAGGCCGGGATCTACACGGACGCGGGTACCTACGACGGTGGCAAGACCTGTGGCCTCGGCAGCCGCGGCCACTACCAGGAGGATGCCGACCAGTTCGCCGGCTGGAAGGTCGATGCCATCAAGGTCGACTTCCTCTGCGGGATCACCGAGAAGATCGATCCTGGGCCGGCGTTCAAGGAGTTCAGCGACGCCGTCGCCAAGTCCGGCCGCCGTATGCTGCTCAATCTGTGCAACCCGCTCACCGACGACTGGGGGCTCCCGCACACCCCGGCGCAGGACGCGCACAACGCCTACGTGTACGGACCGACGACCGGTGACTCCTGGCGCACCGGTACCGACATCGCGTGGGGCAATCCGACGCCCGGCCAGTGGTCCAACGTCCTGCGCAACATGGACGCCAACGCCTGGCACCCCGAGGCGCAGGGGCCCGGCCGCTACAACGACCCCGACTACCTCATACCGATGCGCAAGCTGACGGACGGTTCGTACGAGCTGACCGAGGAGGAGTCCACCACCCAGTTCGTCATGTGGGCCGAGATGAGCTCCCCGCTGGTCATCGGCTCCGACCCGCGTACGCTGCCGCCGTCGATGATCGACACCCTGCGTAACCCGGAGATCCTCGCCGTCAATCAGGACCCCCTCGCCATCCAGGGGGTGCGCGTCGCCACGGACGACACCGGAGACGTCTACAGCAAGGTCCTCCGGGGCTCGGGCAAGCGCGCGGTCGTGCTCCTCAACCGCTCCGACCGGCCCGCCGAGCGCACCGTACGGTTCGCCGACGCCGGGCTCGCGGGCGAGGTCGCCGTGCGGGATCTGCGGGCCAGGGAGGACCGCGGTACGCACTCCGGTACCTACTCCGTGAACGTGCCCGCGCACGGCACGGCGTTCCTCTCGCTGAGCGGCACGGACGACGCGCCCGGTGCCTCGCTCGGGGTGCGGGCCGACGCCGCCCCCGCCCTCGTGCGCGACGGTGACCGGCTGACCGCGTTCACGCGGGGCGGTGACGGTTCGCTCCGGCAGCAGACCGGCCGGGACAGCCACTGGTCCTCGGCGACCACGCGTCTCGGCGGTCCCACGGACGGCCGGATCGTCGGACAGCCCGCCGCCTACTCCACCTCGCCCGGACGTATCGACGTCTTCGTACGCGGTACGGACGGCGCCGCGTACCGGCTGAGTCATCGCGACGGGCGTTGGGGCCGGTGGCAGAAGCTCGGCGGGCGGCTCGCCGACGCCCCGGGCATCGCCTACGAGGGCCCGGACGACTGGACACTCTTCGCGCGGGGCGAGGACGGACGGATCCACACGCGCGGTGCCGCGTCCGGCTGGACCTCCTTCGAGGGGCCGGAAGGGGTGGCCCTGTACGGGCGGCCCGCCGCTGTCACGGATTCCGCGGGACGCACGCATCTCGCCGTGCGAACCGCCGACGACTCGATCCGGACCCGGGTGCGCGATGGGGCGGGCACCTGGTCCGCCTGGTCCTCGCTGGGCGGGACCGTGAGCGGAAGCCCCACGCTCGTCGCCACCCGGGACGGCGTGCGGCTGTACGCGCGTGCCGGGGACTACACCCTCTGGCGGCGAACCTACGACGCGAGCGGCGCCGGTAGCTGGGGCGACTGGTCGAAGCGTGAGGCGTTCGCCAGCGGAGCTTTCGACGGCGAACTCGGCGCCCTCGCCGGGCCTGACGGCAGTGTGCTGACCGTGTTCCGCGGAGTGGGCGGCCTCGTCCGCCAGGGCCGCGACTGACGGACCGGGCGGCCTCAACCTGCGTGCCCACAGCCCGAGAAAAATAAATTAGTAATTAATCTTGACGCGGGCCTGGTGCCACGTCAGTCTGTAGCAGCCGAAGGAGAGCCCGGCCGTCAGGGGGCCGGGCCTCATTCCGTGGGCGCTTAGGGAGACCCATGAACACCACAGCACACAGCCGCCGTACCTTCCTCGCGGGCGCCGGCGCCGTCGGCGCCGCCGCACTGATGAGCGGCTGCGTCACCTCCTCGTCATCGAGCGGGAAGAACACATCGGGCGGCGGCGCTGTCACCCTGCAGTCCAACCTCTCCGCACCGCAGGCCAAGTCCGCGATGCAGGATGTCATCGACGCCTTCAACAAGCGCGGCGGCGCCAAGGGGTCACTCAACACCGTCGCCTCGGAGACGTTCCGTACGCAGCTGCCGACCTATCTCACCTCGGCCAACCCGCCGGACCTCTACACCTGGTACCCCGGATCGGTCGCCGAGTCGTACGCCGGGAAGAACCTGCTCCTCGATGTCAGCGACATCTGGCAGAAGCCCGAACTGGCCGGATACTCCGACGCGTTGCAGAAGCTGTGCACCGACTCCGCCGGCAAGAAGGTCTTCGTCCCCACCACCTACTACTGGTGGGCCGTCTTCTACCGGAAGTCGAACTTCGCCAAGTGGGGCGTCACGGAGCCCAAGACCTGGGACGAGTTCCTGGGCCTGTGCGACAAGCTCAAGAGCAAGGGCGTCGCACCGATAGGGCTCGGGGCCGGAGGCAACACCCCCTGGGTGGCCTCCTCCTGGTTCGACTACCTCAACATCCGGATCAACGGGGCCGCCTACCACCGTGAACTGCTCGCCGGCAAGCACCGCTTCGACGACCCCGAGGTCCGCAAGGTCTTCGACCGCTGGGGCGAGGCCCTGCCGTACTTCGACCCGAACGGGACCGCGCTGCCCTTCCAGGACGCCACCACGGCGCTCCTCCAGGGCCGCACCGGCATGATGCTGATAGGCACCTTCTTCGCCGACTCCACGCCCAAGGACCAGCTCGACGACATCGACTTCTTCCGCTTCCCGGTGATCGACCCCAAGATCCCGCTCGCCGAGGAGGCGCCCACCGACGGCTACTTCGCCAGCGCCCGCACCGGCCGCGCCGACGAGACCAAGGAACTCCTGCGCTACCTCGCCACCGCGGAGGCCCAGGAGATCTATCTCAAGGGCTCGTCCGGCACCTCGCTGCCCACCCACCCCGATGCCAAGGACAGCGGAACGCCGCTGGTGGTCAAGGGCCGCAAGCTGATCGAGGACTCCGCGGAGATCACTCAGTTCTTCAACCGCGACTCCAGCGACGCCCTCGCCCCCACCGCCGACACCGCGCTGACCCGCTTCCTGGCCAAGCCCAAGGAGATCGGCTCCATCCTCACGACGTGGCAACGCGACGCGCAGAAGATCTGGAGTCAGTGACATGGCGGCCCTCACCGCACCCCGAAAGACGGCCCGCGGCCGGGCCCCGGCCCGCAAGCGGGCGACGAGGGTCCCACCCGTTGTACTCGCCTTCGTGCTCGTGCCGCTGCTCGCCGAGGCGTTCTGGGTGTTCTGGCCGGCGATCCAGGGGTTCTATCTCTCCTTCACCCAGTGGGACGGCGTCAGCGCCCCGGAGTTCATCGGTCTCGCCAACTTCCGCGAGATGTTCGGCGACGCTGTCTTCCGCACGGCCGCCTTGGACACCGTCATCTGGCTGGTGCTCTTCGGCGGGCTCTCCGCGGCCCTCGGCCTCGGAACGGCGCTCCTGCTCCAGCAGGAGCGCCGGGGCGTCGGTTTCTACCGCGCCGCGCTGTTCCTTCCCGTGGTGTTCTCACTGGTCGCGACGGCCCTGGTGTGGCAGGCGATGTACCAGCCCGACGGGCTGATCAACAAGACGCTCGAAGGGATCGGGCTCGGCAGCCTCACCCATGCCTGGCTCGCCGACCAGGACACCGCCCTGTACGCCGTGATCGTGCCCGCTCTGTGGCGCCAGATCGGCTATGTGATGGTGCTCTACCTCGCCGGGCTCAAGGGCATCGACCCGGTGCTCTACGAGGCGGCGAAGGTGGACGGCGCCACCCGCCTGCAGCAGTTCCGGCACATCACACTGCCGCAGCTGAGCAGTGTCAACGCGGTGGTCCTCTCGGTCATCGTCATCGACTCGCTGCGCTCCTTCGACGTGGTGTGGGCGCTCACCCGCGGTGGCCCCTACCACTCCTCCGAACTGCTCAGCACCTACATGTACTCCACCGCCTTCCAGTCGCTGCGACTGGGTTACGGCTCCGCTCTCGCGGTCGTGATCTTCGTTCTGGCCTTCGGCGTCATCGCGTCCTACCTCGTCCGCGCCTTCCGGGAGGCTGACTCATGAGCGTCACCCACGCCTCCGCACCGCCCACCGACCGACACCACACCACCCCGGCGCGGCCGGGCCGGGGCGGGCGGCGGGATCGCCGCGGGATCTGGCGGACCGCGGGATTCCACCTCAGCGCCGGACTGCTCTCCGCCCTGTGGCTGCTGCCCATCGTGCTCGTCCTGGTCACCAGCACCCGGTCCTTCGACGATGTGGCCGCCAACGGCGTCGGCAGCCTGCCGCACTCCTTCACCCTCGACGGCTTCCGTCAGGCATGGGTCGACGGCGGCCAGCAGCGCGCACTGATCAACAGCCTGCTCGTCACCGTGCCGACGGTGCTCCTGTCGCTGCTCCTCGCCTCGATGGCCGCGTTCGCCCTCAGCCGCTACGACCTGCCGCTGCGCCGTACCCTCCTGCTCCTGATGCTCGGCGGGAACCTGCTGCCCCCGCAGATCCTCCTGGTCCCGGTCTCCAAACTCAGCGAACTGCTGGGCCTGTACGACTCGCTGTACGCCCTCATCGGCGTCCAGGTCGGCTTCGGCGTCGGCTTCTACGTCTTCGTCCTGCACGGCTTCATGCGGTCCATCCCGCCGGAGATCCAGCAGGCCGCGGTCATCGACGGCGCCGGGCCGTGGCAGATCTATACCAGGATCATCATGCCCCTGGCCAAACCCGCCATGGCCGCACTGAGCGCCCTGTCGTTCACCTGGATCTTCAACGACCTGCTGTGGGCCATCACCGTCCTGCGCACGGACAGCCAGATGCCGATCACCGCCTCACTGATCGGACTTCAGGGGCAGTACGTGTCCATGTGGAACGTCATCGCGGCGGGCTCCGTCATCGCCGCGGCCCCGACCGTCGTCGTATTCCTCAAGTTCCAGCGCCACTTCGTCGCCGGGCTCAATCTGGGAGCAGTGAAGTGAAACCGCACGACCGGTGGCTGCTGCGCACCGAGAACACCACCTACGCGGTACGGATCGCCGGCCAGGGACGCTGGGCCGAACTCGACGTCTGGGGTCCCCACGGCGCCGAAACCGGCCCCTCGCCCTTCGAACACCCCCACCGCACCCACTTCCTCACCCGCGCGGACGCCGCCCCGGCCGAGTACATCCCTTACGGTCTGCGGCCCTTCACCGGAGCCGACCTGGTGGCCCGGCGTCCGGGCGGGGAACGCGGCATGTGGTGGACGTTCGACACCGCCACGCACGACGGCGACCGTGCGCTGCGCCTCGACTTCGTCGACGAGGAACTGGGGCTGCGCACGGCGCTCTGCTACGAGACCGTGCCCGGCACCGATGTGATCCTGCGGTGGACGGAGCTGACCTGCACCGGTGACGAGGAACTGCGGCTTGAGCGCGTCGACTCGGCCGCCGTGAACATTCCCGTCGCGGGCGGCGCGCGGCTCACGTACCTCACCGGCCAGTGGTCCCAGGAGTTCCAGCGCACCCAGCTGGAACTCACCCGCGGCCGCTTCGAGATGGCCTCCACCCAGGCCGTGCCCGGCCATGCGTACGCACCCTGGCTCGCCGTCCAGGACGCCGCCGAGCCGGACGAGGGAAACACGCCCACATACGGCATCGCCCTGGAGTGGTCCGGGAACTGGCACATGGCCGCGGACGCCGAGCCCGGCGGCGCCGTCCGTGTCCGCGCGGGCCGTGTGCCCCACGAGGGCGCCGTCGGCCTTGTCCCCGGTGCCACACTCGCCACTCCCCGGCTCGCCTGCGCCTTCAGCCCGGAAGGGCTCGACGGACTGGCCCGTGTCTGGCACACCTACGAACGTCGGCTCGCCGGTGAGCGCGTCGACCGGCCGCGCAAGGTCCTCTACAACTCCTGGGAAGCGACCGGCTTCGATGTCGATGCCGCGGACCAGCTGGAACTGGCCGCGATCGCCGCCGAGATGGGAACCGAACTGTTCGTCGTCGACGACGGCTGGTTCGTCGGACGCCACGACGAGACCGGCGGACTCGGCGACTGGCACCCGGATCCGGCGAACTTCCCCGACGGCTTCGACGACTTCATCGACCGGGTCCGCGCCACCGGCATGGACTTCGGCCTCTGGGTCGAGCCCGAGGCGATCAGCCCCCGCTCCGCGCTGTACGCCGAGCACCCGGAGTGGGTCTACCGCATCGACGGACGGCCCGCCACGCTGGTGCGCGAGCAGCTTCTGCTCGACCTGGGCCGTGAGGACGTCCAGGACTTCGTCATCGCCACCTTCGACCGGCTGCTCGGCGAACACGCCATCAGCTACCTCAAGTGGGACATGAACCGCCCGCCCACCGAACGTGGCCGGCCCGGCGCCGTCCCCGTCGAAGAGCAGGACCTGGACGCCGCACACGTCGCCGGATATCTGCGCGTACTGGACCACCTGCGCGCCCACCACCCGCGGGTCACCGTCGAAGGGTGCGCCGGTGGTGGCGGCCGGATCGAGCACGCCACCCTCGCCCGTACCGACGTGGTGTGGCCGAGCGACAACACCGCGCCACTGGACCGCCTCGCCATCCAGTACGGCTATCTGCACGCGCACGCCCCGCACACGATGAGCTCCTGGGTCACCGACTCACCGGGAGTCTTCGACCCGCGGCCCCGGTCACTGGCCTTCCGTTTCGTCACCGCCATGGCCGGTGTCCTCGGAATCGGCGCCGACATCCGGACCTGGCCGGGGGAGCGGCGCGCCGAAGCGGCCCGGTGGGTGGCCCGGTACAAGGAGATCCGCGACGTCGTCCACCACGGCGAGGTCCGGCTGCTGAACACGCCGTCCGACGCCAGCTGCGGCGTCCAATACGACGAGCCGGGTGGCGCCCGCACCGTCGTCACCGCGTGGAACACCGGTCACCTGGACGGCGCGCCCCTGGTCCCCGGGCGCCCCGCCCGACTGCGGCTGCGCGGCCTCGACCGGACCGCCCACTACACCGACCAGGACACGGGCACCCTCTACAGCGGAGCACATCTGATGCATTCCGGCCTGCCGTTCGCGTGGACCGCGCAGTACGACGCCGAACTGGTGGTCCTGGTCAGGAAGTAGTCGTCACCGGCGCCGGCACACCGTCATTAGAGTCGCCGAATACTGTTCACGAACCGCGAGGAGTCGACCCGCCCCATGAACGGACCCACCCGCTTCGCCGACCAGGTGGCCGTGGTCACCGGAGCCGCCTCGGGCATCGGCGCGGC
The DNA here is from genome assembly GCF_044766385.1 of Streptomyces sp. NPDC102274. Classification (NCBI taxonomy): domain Bacteria; kingdom Bacillati; phylum Actinomycetota; class Actinomycetes; order Kitasatosporales; family Streptomycetaceae; genus Streptomyces; species Streptomyces sp. NPDC102274. The sequence goes on from NZ_JBIWLW010000019.1 coordinate 148,487, forward strand.
CACCGCCGAACGGCTCGCCGCAGAAGGGGCCACCGTGATCCTCGCGGATGTCGCGGCAGCACCCGGCGAACGCGTCGCCGAGGGCATCCGTGAACAGGGCGGCCACGCGCTGTTCGTCCACGCGGACGTCGCGGACGAGGGCGACTGGGAGCGGATCATGTCCGCGGCGCACACCTTCGGGCCGGTCTCCGTACTCGTCAGCAACGCCTTCACCGTGGACGTCGCCCCCGCACACGAGATGACCGTCACGTCCTGGGAGCGCCAACTCGCGGTCAATCTCACCGGCGGGTTCCTCGGATTCCGGGCCGCGCTGCCCGACCTGCGCGCCCACCACGGCGCCGTCGTCCTGACCTCCTCCGTCCACGCGCACAAGGGCATCCCCGGCCACCCCGCGTACGCCGCGTCCAAGGGGGCGCTGCTCTCGCTGTGCGGACAACTCGCCGTGGAGTACGGGCCCGAGGTCCGGGTCAACGCGGTGCTGCCCGGCCCCATCCTCACCGGGGCCTGGGACCGGGTCCCGGAGGAGGACCGGAGGAAAAGTGTCGCCGAGACCGCCGCACAGCGCTTCGGCACCCCTGGGGAGGTCGCCGCGGCCATCGCTTTCCTGGCAGCAGGGGAAGCCTCCTACATCACCGGTTCGAGCCTGCTCGTCGACGGCGGCTGGTCCGTCGTCAAAGCCTCGGCCTGACCGCCGCCGTCCTTCATCCCACCAGCAGAAAGGCACACCAACATGACGCCATACGCGCGCCGCGGAGTGCACGGCCAGACCGTGGAGACTCTCGCGCGCCGGGTGCTCAGCGGCGAGATTCCCGAAGGGGCGACACTCGATCTCGTGTCACTGCAGGGCGAGCTGGACGTCAGTCTGACCGCGCTGCGGGAGTCCCTGAAGGTCCTCGCGGCCAAGGGGATGGTCGACGCACGCCAGAAGCGTGGCACCTTCGTCCGCCCACGCTCCGACTGGAACCTCCTCGACGCGGACGTACTGCGCTGGCAGTTCGCCGGCAGTACGGGCACCGGTACCGACCTGGCCCTGCTGCGCAATCTGGGTGAGGTCCGCGGCATCATCGAGCCGGCCGCCGTCAGGCTGGCCGCCGAGCGCCGCACCGGCGCCGACCTCGACGCGCTGGAGGCGGCCCTGACGGCGATGGGCGAGGAGGAGGGGGGCGCGGCGCACGCGGTCGAGGCGGACCTCGCCTTCCACCGCGCGCTCCTCGCGGCCACCCACAACGAACTTCTCGAACGCATGGAGATGGTCATCGAGTCCGGTCTCGCCCACCGCGACGAGATCGTCCACAGCAGCCTCCATGGCGAGGACCCGGTCCCCAGCCACCGAGCCGTCCTGGACGCCGTGCGCGACCAGGACCCGGAAACCGCCGAACGCGCCATGCGAGCCCTGCTCGCCCAGGCGGTCCGCGACCTCGACCGTGTCCACGGAAGCGAGAGCGACACCGGGCCGGCGACCACCGGCGACACGCACAACGGGAGCTCGGCCCAGTGAAGATCACGCGCATCGAGACCTTCATGGTCCCGCCCCGCTGGCTGTTCTGCCGGATCGAGACCGATGAAGGTGTCGTCGGCTGGGGTGAACCCGTGGTCGAGGGCCGGGCCGAGGTGGTTCGCGCCGCGGTCGACGTCCTGGCCGAATATCTGATCGGCCAGGACCCCCTGCGAATCCAGGACCACTGGCAGGTACTCAGCAAGGGCGGCTTCTACCGCGGCGGCCCCATACTCTCCAGCGCCGTCGCCGGAATCGACCAGGCCCTGTGGGACATCGCGGGCAAGGTGTACGGGGCGCCCGTGTACGCCCTGCTCGGCGGGGCGCTGCGGGACGAGGTACGCGTCTACGCCTGGGTGGGAGGCGACGAACCCGCCCGGCTCACCGACGAGATCACCGCGCAGGTCGAGGCGGGCTTCACCGCCGTGAAGATGAACGCGGCGGCCCGTACGTCACCGATTCCCACCCTCGCGGAGACGGCCGCCGTCGTCGAGCGCGTGGCCGCGGCCCGTGAGGTCCTGGGCCCCGACCGCGATGTGGCCGTCGACATGCACGGCCGGTTCGGACCGGCCGCGGCCCGACGAGTCCTCCGGGCCATCGAGCCACTGCACCCGCTGTTCGTCGAGGAGCCCCTGCTGCCCGAGCAGGGCCATCTGCTCTCCACGCTCGTGGGTGCCACGTCCGTACCCGTCGCCACCGGTGAAAGGCTCTACGGCAGGGCGGAGTTCCTGCCCGCCCTCCAAGCGGGCATCGCCGTCGCCCAGCCGGACCTGTCGCACGCCGGCGGCATCTCCGAGGTCCACCGCATCGCGTCGCTCGCCGACACGTATGGCGCACAGCTCGCCCCGCACTGCCCCCTCGGTCCGATCGCCCTTGCCGCGAGCCTCCAGATCGCTTTCTGCACCCCGAATTTCCTCATCCAGGAGCAGAGCCGGGGCATTCACTACAACAAGGACGCCGATCTGCTCTCGTACGTCGTCGACACCGACCCGTTCCGCTTCGTCGACGGACAGGCGTCACGTACCGCGCTCCCGGGACTCGGCATCACCGTCGACGAGGAGGCCGTACGCGCCGCCGACCGCACCGGGCATGCCTGGCGCAACCCGGTGTGGCGCCACCCCGACGGATCGTTCGCCGAATGGTGAACGCACTGTCCCCGATCCGGATCACCACCGACCCGGCCCACGGCGGACGCTGGACCTCGCTGTGGGCGGCCGGCCGTGAATGGCTCTGGCACCGCGAGGAACCGCGTCGCCCGCGCGTCGTACCCGGCGATGCCTTCGCCGACGCGGGCGGCCTGGAGGAGTGCGTTCCCACGGTCCGGGGCATCCCCGACCACGGGTGCGCCTGGTCCAGGGAATGGCGGCGGGACGGTGGCATCGAGTCCGTCGACTGCCCGGACTTCCGGCTCAGTCGTCGAATCCGCCACCAGGAGCGGCGCGCGGTGGTCGACTACCGGCTGACCGCCCGGCCCGGCTACCGCTTCCTCTGGGCGGGGCACGCCCTGCTGGATCTCTCCGAGCACGCGCACGTCGGGATGCCCGACGGGGCACGGACCCGGGTCTACCCGGACGGCGGAGCCCGCTGGACCCCGTGCGCGTGGCCGCGGTGGCCGGCGCGGTCGACCGCGCCGTCGACCGCGCTCGACCGGCTGGGACCCGACGACGGCACGGCCGTGGGCGTGATCGTCGACACCCCTCAGGTGAACGTCCGCGAGGGCGACGCCGTACTGCGCCTGGCCGTTGAGGCCGAGGGCCAGCCGGTGTCCGTCGCCTTGTGGCGCAACCTCCGGGGCTTCCCCGAGGACGAGCCCTACCGGTCCATCGGGGTCGAACCGATGTTGGGACGCGTCTTCGATCTCGCCGCGGCCGGGGACGGCGACGCGGCGTGCGTGCCGGCCGGCGGGGAGGTCCGGTGGCGGCTCACCGTGAGCGCGGCAACAGAACGAACGACCGTGACAGCACCTCAGACTGGGAAGGAACCCCGCACGTGGATCTGCTGACCGCGCTGCGTACCCACCGGATCGTCGCCATTGTGCGCGGCGACGACGCGGACGCCGCACTCAGGACCGTCCTCGCTCTCGCGGAGGAGAACATCCCGCTCATCGAGGTCTCGCTCAGCGGCAAGGACGCGCTCGGCGTCATCCGCCGGGCACGCGCGACTCTCGGTCCCGCCGCTCCGCTCGGCGCGGGTACCGTCCTGACCGCGCGGGACGCGCAGGCGGTGCACGAGGCGGGGGCCGACTTCGTCGTCACCCCGGCCGTCTGCGAGGGGATCACCGAGGCGAAGCGACTCGAACTGCCCGTTCTGGCCGGGGTGATGACCCCCACGGACATCGTCGCCGCACAGCGCCTCGGTGCCGACGCCTTCAAGATCTTCCCGGCGGCGCAGGCGGGCGGCCCCGCTTATCTGCGAGCCCTGCGCGGCCCCTTCCCGGCCGCGCCGTTCGTACCTGTCGGGGGAGTGGACACCGAAGCGGCCCACGAATACCTCGCACACGGCGCGACCGCGGTGGGAGTGGGTTCGCCGCTCATCGGCGACGCCGCCGACGGCGGCAGTGTCGACGCCTTGCGCACCAGGGCCCGCGCCTTCCTCGACGCCGTCCACCGCCCGAAGAGGGCCGCATGAACGAAATCCTCCACGACGCCCCCACATGGCGGCCAGCCCGCGCCCCGGTGACCTGCGTCGGCGAGACGATGGCCGCTTTCGTGCCGGATCCCGTCGCCCCGCTGGATCGCGCCGACCTGCTCCGGGTCCATACCGCCGGCGCCGAGTCGAATGTGGCGATGTACCTGGCCGACCACGGGGTCCCGGCGCGCTGGGTGTCCGCCCTCGGCGACGACCCGTTCGGCCGCCGGATCCGCGACGAAGTGGCCGCGTGCGGTGTCGACATCAGCGGCGTACGCACGGATCCGCACCGCCCGACCGGCATCCTCGTGAAGAACCCGGGCCCGGACGGAACCGGGGTCCACTACTACCGGCGCGGCTCGGCCGCCTCCGCCCTGGACCCCGGCCTCCTCGACGACGAGGCCGTGCGTACCGCCGGGCTCGTCCACCTGAGCGGTATCACTCCCGCGCTCTCACCGGACTGCCTGGCTCTCGTCACCGCGCTGCTGCGCCCGGCGCCCGGGGCGCGCCCCTGCCCCGTCAGCTTCGACGTCAACCACCGGCCGGCCCTGTGGAGCGACGGTACGGCCGCCGCCGTGCTCCACGACTTCGCGAACCGGGCGGACATCACGTTCGTCGGACTCGACGAGGCCCAGGCCCTCTGGGGGAGCGGGCTGGCCGAGCCCACGGACGTACGGTCCCTGTTGTCCGGACCCCGCATCCTTGTGGTCAAGGACGGCGGGTACGCCGCGACGGCCTTCGAGGGCGCCCGTGTCCACACCGTGCCCGCGCCGAAGGTCGAGATCGTCGAGCCGGTCGGGGCCGGCGACGCGTTCGCGGCCGGGTTCCTCGCGGGACTGCTGCGCGGCGAGGACACGGTACGGGCCCTGCGGCTCGGACACCTCACGGCGGGCGCCGCACTTGGCGTGACGGGAGATCACGGCCCGCTGCCGGACCGTGGCCGTATCGCCGCTCTCCTCGACATGCCCACCGACATGTGGGCGTGAGAACTCAGCGGCCCGCGGCAGGCGGACGCGCCCGACGCACGGGAAGCGGCCGGGGAACACCCGGCCCGGAGTTCGAGGTGCTGCCCGGCGGGCTCGTCGCCGAGACCGTGCGCATCGGGTCCTACGCTCAGCCGCCCCTGGGCCACAACGCGGTCCTCGCCGCCATCCATGAGCGAGGACCGCGGCCGCGAGCGCCGGTACGTGAGGTGTATTTTGTCGGCCCGGCAGAGGCGCCACAACACGAACTGATGACCCGGCTGATCATTCCCGTCCAGGAGAGCACGGCATGACCACGGTAAGAGACATCGATGCCCGCGGTACGCGGCACTGCGAGACGACAGCACTGGGGGTGTTACTGCGGCACCAAGGACTCGATCTGTCCGAGCCCATGCTCTTCGGCCTCGGCTCCGGTTTGTCCTTCATCTACTGGGACAGCAAGAACATGGGCTTCCCCTTCCTCGGGGGACGGGTCAAACCGTTCGACCTGACCAGAAACCTGGCCGCCAGACTCAAGCTGGAGCTCCTGGTCCAGGAGACCGCCTCGCCCCGCAGGGCATGGGAGAACGTGGTGGCTCCCATCGACGCCGGACACCCCGTCGGACTGCAGCTCGACAGCTACTACCTGGACTACTTCGGGTCGAAGGCGCACTTCGGCGGTCATGTCGTCGCCATGTACGGCTACGACGACCACGACGCCTATCTGGTGGACACCGACCAGCAAGGCGGAGCGGTATCCACCCGTCTGACCAGCCTCGCCCGAGCAAGAGCCGCACGCGGCCCGATGACCGCCAGACACCGGTCCTTCACCCTCACCGTTCCGAGGGACCTGCCCTCCCCCCAGGGGCAGATCATTCCCGCCATCACCGCCTGCGCGGACGCCTTCCTCAACCCGCCCATCGCCAACCTCGGCCACCGAGGCATCGAAAAGGCCGACAAGCTGGTACGCACATGGCTCCAGCGCACCGACGACCCGCGGCGGGACCTGCCGCAAGCCGCCCTCCTGATGGAGGAGGCAGGCACCGGCGGCGCCCTGTTCCGCAACCTCTATCGCGACTTCCTCGCCCAATGCACCCAACTGCTCGACAGCGGACACCTCCGCACCGGCCACAGTCTGTACACAGAGGCGGCCACCCTGTGGACCGAAGCCGCGGCACTGATCAAAGAAGCCGGTGAATCAGGCGATACGCGGTTCCTCACACAGGCAGGCACCGTCTTCAGAGATCTTTCACGCATAGAGCGCGAGGCCATGCGGGCGCTGAGCTGCCTGTCGTGACCGAGAACCGGGCTCGCGTGGACGCCGGAGAGGAACCGGCTCCACTGGTCGCTGATTTCCAGGCGCTCGTGGCTCGCCGGACCGTCCCCGAATGGCGGGAGGTCCTGGACGCGGTCCAGGACCTCAAGCACGTCGGCGCCGGTCCGGTCGGCTACTGGGGGGTGTCGTTGGGTTGCGGACTGGGCGTTCCGTTCATTGCCGCCGAACCCCGGGTCCGCGCCGCGGTGTTGGGCTTGGGCAGTGTGCTGGAATCGGCCGAGGCCGCCGCGCGGATCACCGTCCCGGTGGAGTTCCTGGTGCAGTGGGACGATGAGCGGGTGCCGCGGCCCCAGAGCTTGGCGCTGTTCGACGCGTTGGCCTCGGCCGAGAAGACGCTGCACGCCAACCCCGGCAAGCACGGGGAGGTCCCGGCGTTCGAGCTGGACAGCACGATACGGTTCTTCGCCCGGCACCTCGGCTGATACCGCCGCCCACGACGAGGACCGGCTCGCCGCCCTGGTGACCCACATCGCCGTCATCAACGCCCTCAACCGCACAATCTCGTTACCGCACAACCTCGTTGCCCAGGTGGAGACTTCCCGACGGGACCCGCGCCGGAGCGGGCCCCGCCGGAGAGCCTGACTCAGTTGCCCACGCCGAGGCCGGACATATGGGCGGACGGGTATCGGTCGCCGCGCGCCGCGCCCGGCGGCACCGCCTTCTCGATCTCGGCGAGGTCGTCCGCGGTGAGGTTCAGCTCCATCGCGGGCAGCGCCTCGGCCAGCCGCTCGCGGGTGCGAGCGCCGACCAGCGGCACGATGTCCTCGCCCTGTGCGGCCACCCAGGCGATGGCCAGCTGGGCGACGGTGCACCCCTTCGCCTCGGCGACCCGGCGCAGAGCCTCCACGAGGGCGAGGTTGTGTTCCACGTTCCCGCCGGCGAACCGCGGGCCGGAAGCGCGGCTGTCGTCGGGGCCGGCGATGCGGCCCGCGGCCCAGTGCCCGGAGATGAGGCCTCGGCTGAGGACGCCGTACGCGGTCAGGCCGATGCCGAGCTCCCGCAGCGTGGGCAGAACGTCCGCCTCCACCGCGCGGGAGATCAGCGAGTACTCGATCTGCAGGTCGGCGACCGGGTGCACGGCGTGCGCCCGGCGGATCGTCGCGGCGTCGACCTCCGAGAGGCCGAGGTGCCGCACGTACCCGGCGTCGATCATCTCCTTGATCGCACCCACCGTCTCCTCGATCGGTACCGCCGGGTCCAGCCGGGCGGGACGATAGATGTCGATGTGGTCGGTGCCCAGCCGGGTCAGCGAATAGGCCAGGAAGTTCTTCACCGCCTCGGGACGGCCGTCATGCCCGCCGAACCCGGGGCCCGGCCCCCGCAGCATGCCGAACTTGACGCTCAGCTCGTAACTGTCCCGATCCCGGCCGCGAAGCGCCTCGGCGAGCAGCAACTCGTTGTGGCCCATGGCGTAGAAGTCGCCGGTGTCGATCAACGTGACGCCGGTCTCCAGCGCGGCGTGCACGGTGGCGATACTCTCCGCGCGGTCGGCCGCGCCGTAACCGCCCGACATACCCATCGCACCCAGACCCAGCGCGGAAACGGCCGGGCCGGTGCTGCCCAGGGTTCGTATCTTCATCACGTTCTCCTTCGTCGTCGATCTGTCGCCCACCTTGCGCTCGCGCCGCGACGTACGGGAGCGGAGCGTTCATCATGGGAGAACCGCTCCCTGGATCGGCTCGCCCGCCGCGAGGGACCATGGGGCCATGCAACGTGACCAGCTCGCCGACTTCCTGCGCCGCCGCCGCAAGACGATCCGCCCGGCCGAGGTCGGCATCGCCGACGGCCCCCGCCGTCGCACCACCGGCCTGCGCCGGGAAGAGGTGGCGATGCTCGCCGGCATGTCGGTGGACTACGTCGTACGCCTTGAGCAGGGCCGTAGCAGTCAGCCCTCTCCCCAGCTGCTCGGTGCGCTGGCTCGTGCGTTGCGCCTCTCCGACGACGAGCGCGACCACCTCTTCCACCTGGCCGGCCACCGGCCGCCGCTTGCCGACGGGGTGGCCCGCCTGGCCCGCGCCGGCCTGATCCGCATGCTCGACCTGCTCGGCGACACCCCGGCCCTGGTGCTGTCCGACCTGGGCGAGGTCCTCGCCCAGAACCGGGCGGCGATCCTGCTCGGGGGCGATCACACCCGCTTCTCCGGTGACCGGCGCTACCTCGTACACCGCTGGTTCACCGAACCCGCCAGCCGCGCCGCCAGCCCACCCGAGGAGCATGAGCACCAGAGCCGCCAGCTCGTGGCCGACCTGCGCGCGGCCGCCGGCCGCCGGTCCGGCGACCCCACGGTCGCCGGACTCGTCGACCGGCTGCAGGCCGCGAGCGCCGACTTCCGCCGGCTGTGGGCCGAGCACGAGGTAGCGGTGCGGCGCGCCGACCGCAAGACCTTGCTGCACCCGCGGGTGGGCCGCCTGCTGATGAACTGCGAGACGCTCCTCACTCCCGACCAGGGGCAGCTGCTGCTGGTGCTCAGCCCGGCGGACGCCGAGGCCCGCGAGCGGCTGGAGCTGCTGCGGGTACTCGGCATCGAGGAATTTCCCTCGGGGGCGACCGGCATGCCCCTGCGGTGACACGGGGAGCGACCGGCATGCCCCTACCGTGAAACGGCGGATCACGGGGCACTGGTTCGGTAACCGACGGTGACATGTTCGGTTCGGCCGCCACCGGCCCTGGGGCCTGTTCCACAGACCGGCTCAACGGGCCACGGCCCGCGTGGGGGATTCCCTGCCCCGGGACGGCGAGAAAAGCGGCTGAGTGGCGGCACTCTTCCGGCTGGCGTCGAATGGAGGGAGAGACCATTCCCCCGTCACGAGGGCTCGGTCCCCGTTGGGTGTGCCCGATTCCAGGAGTCCACGTGTCTGTCGTGCCGCTTACCGACATCCTGTCCGACGCTTTCAAAGAGCGTTATGGCGTGCCGGCCATCAATGTGTTCAACGATCTCACCATGGAAGCGGTTCTCGCGGCCGCGGTGGAGAATTCCTCACCACTGATCGTGCAGACGTCCGTAAAGACGGTCAAATCGATCGGCAGCGATGTGCTCTTCGCGATGTGGACGTCGATGACGGCCGGTATCGAGGTGCCTGTCACGCTTCATCTGGACCACTGTCCGGAGCGCGAGGTCATTACCGAATGCCTGCGGCGGGGCTGGAATTCCGTCCTGTTCGACGCCTCGAACCTGCCGGTGGCGGAGAACATGCGGCAGACGGTCGAGGTCGTCGCCGAGGCCCGCGGACACGGCGCTCACGTGGAGGGCGAGATCGAGTCCATCACGGGCGTCGAGGACGACGTCGGCACCGACAGCGTGGCTGCCCAGCAGGATCTGGAGGTGGCTCTGGAGTTCCTCAGAACGACGCGCGTCGATGTCTTCGCGCCCGCCATCGGAAACGCCCACGGAACGTACAAGCGCACACCGGTACTCGATTCCGAGCGGGTCTCCGACATTGTGGCGGCATACCCTCTGCCGATCGCGCTCCACGGCGGCAGTGGTCTCTCCGACGAGCAATTCCACGATCTCATCTCCCGGGGCTGCGCGAAGGTCAATATCTCGACCGCCCTCAAGGAAAAGTTCATGAAGTCGAGCCTCGCCTTCCTCGAATCGGCGTCGGAGAAGCAGAAATGGGACCCGCCCTCATTGTTCCGGTCCGTCCGTCAGGACGTCATCGGGATGACCGGCTCGCTCATGACGCTCTTCGGCAGCGCCGGCCGGGCCGGGTGACACACCGTGCCCGCCCTCGTCTTCGACTGCGACGGCGTCCTCGCAGACACCGAGCGTTACGGACACCTGCCCGCGTTCAACCAGACCTTTCAGGAATTCGGCCTGCCCGTGCGGTGGAGTGACAGCGAGTACGCCCAGAAGGTGAAGGTCGGCGGGGGCAAGGAGCGCATGAAGACGCTTCTGACTCCCGACTTCATCGCCGCGACCGGGCTGCCCAGCGACCACGACGCACTCGACGAGCAGGTCGCCCGGTGGCATCGGCGCAAGACCGAGATCTACACCGGGATCATCGACAGCGGCACCGTTCCGCCCCGGCCCGGCGTACGGCGGATCGCCGCCGAGGCCGACGCCGCCGGATGGACGCTGGCCGTCGCCTCCACCTCCGCGGAGCCGTCCGTGCGCAGTGTGCTGGAACTCGCCGCGGGGCCGGAACTCGCCCGGCGCTTCAGCGTGTTCGCGGGAGACATCGTGCCGCACAAGAAACCGGCGCCGGACATCTACGTGTACGCGGTGGACGGGCTCGGGCTCGACCCGGCGGGCACCATCGTCATCGAGGACAGCCGCAACGGGCTGCTCGCGACACAGGGCGCGGGCCTCGGCTGCGCCGTCACGACCAGCGCCTATACCGGGCTGGAGGATTTCACCGGTGCGTGGCTGGTGGTGTCGTCACTGGGCGATCCCGCGCCGGAGGAGACCACCACGAAGGTGCTGAGCGACCCCTTCGGTTCGGACCCCCGCCCCTTTGTCAGGCTCGCCGATCTCGAATTCTTGCTCGCCGCCGGCGCGAAGTGACGGTCAGGACAGTCAGGAGAGCCATGTCATCGACAACAGGCAGTGATCTTGAGTTCGTCGTCGGAACCATCGCCCGGACAGCGGTGGACAACGAGCGCGAGTTCGGCGAACTCGACGCCGTCGTGGGTGACGGGGACTTCGGATACTCGCTCGCGCGCGGCTTCGAGATCGTTCTCGCCGACTGGGACTCGCTGGACCGAAGCTCCCCGTCCGCGTTTCTGAAGAAGGTGGCTCTGGTGATCTCCAAACGGGTCGGTGGGACCTCCGGACCGCTCTGGGGCACCGCGTTCCTCCGTGCGGCCGGAGCCGTCAACGACCGTTCCGAGCTGACCGGTGAGGACACGGTCGCCATGCTGCGCGCCGCCGCCGAGGGCATCAAGGTGCGAGGCCAGTCCGATCTCGGTGACAAAACGCTGCTGGACGCGCTGATCCCGATGACCGACGCGCTGGAGAACGAGATGAAGTCCGGCGGGGGCCCGGCGGTCGGCGCCGCCGGTCTTGCCAGGGTCGCGGCCACGGCGGCGCGTTCCGCCGCCGAAGCGACCACATCGATGCTGGCCAGGCGTGGCCGGCCGAGCTACACCGGGGAGCGCAGCATCGGTTCCCCGGACGCGGGAGCCATGGCGATCGCCGTCATGGCGGAGCGCGTCGCCGACGAATGGGCCGTACGTAACTGAACCACCGCGACCCGGGACCGGGCCCGTCCGTGTCGCCACGTCGAGATCCAGGAGCGATCGCATGAAGAAGTTCGTCAACGACCCGAAGAACTACGTACCCGAGATGCTGCGGGGACTGGCCCTGGCCAACCCCGACACCCTGCGCTACGTCCCCGAATACAACCTGATCATGCGCGCGGACGCGCCACGGCCGGACAAGGTCTCCCTCGTCCAGGGATCGGGCTCCGGACACGAGCCCTCACATGTCATGACCGTCGGCAAGGGAATGCTCGACGCCGCCTGCCCCGGTGACGTCTTCTCCGCACCGCCCACCGACTACGTCTACGAGACGGTCAAACTGGTCTCGTCCCCCAAGGGCGTCCTGTTGCTGGTCAACAACTACACGGGCGACCGCATGGCCTTCGAGATGGCCGAAGAGCTCTCGCAGGCCGACGGCGTCACCGTCCGTACGCTGTTCATCGACGACGACGTGTCGGTGCAGGACTCGACCTACACGGTCGGTCGACGCGGGGTCGCCGGCAACTTCTTCGTGATGAAGGCCGCCGGCGCGGCGGCCGAACGTGGCGCCGATCTCGACGAGGTGTACCGGATCGGCGAGAAGGTCAACTCCGTCACGCGCACCATGGGCATGGCGCTCACCGCGTGCACACCACCGGCCAAGGGGTCCCCGCTGTTCGACCTGCCCGACGACGAGATCGAGATGGGCGTGGGGATCCACGGAGAGCCGGGCCGGCGACGGGAGAAGATGAAGCCCGCGGACGCGATCGTGCAGGAGCTCGTCACCGCTGTCGTCGACGACCTGCCCTATGTCTCGGGCGACGCCGTCGCCCTCATGGTCAACGGCCTGGGCGGCACCCCGATCGGCGAGCTCTACCTGGTGTACGGGCTGGCCCACAAGCAGCTGGCCGAACGGGGCATCGAGATCCGCCGCAGCTACGTGGGCGAATACTGCACCTCGCTCGACATGGCCGGAGCGTCCATCACCCTGGTCCGCTTGGACGACGAGATCTCCGACCTGCTCGCGGCCCCCGCCGAGATCCCGATCCGCGTCTTCTGACCGAGCACGTCGTGTGGCGCCCACACGGGTCCGGCACCCTGCCCTCGCCCCTGGCCCCTTGTCGCCTCCGCCTTCGCCTTCGCCTGGCGAGCGATACGCGAAGCGTGACTGCTTCGTTCACTGTGGACCGCGACGCAACTGGCGGCCTGTCCGGGCTCAACGCACCACGACGAACGTGCGGGAGCCGCCGTGCATCACGACGATCTGGTGAACGCACGGGCGCCGCAGGGTGGCGTCCAGCGCGCCGCATGGACGCGCCGCACCCGCGTCGCCCTGGTCGTGGCCCCCGCCCCGCCTCTTCGTTGTGTTCAGTCGCTCCCTCGCGGCGCGTGTGCGAGGGAGACCGCCGCGCGGGCGCCGGTGGGCGTCAGCCGCGCGTCGTGCCGGCCGCCGACGCCCCCTCGGCGTGGTGCGTCGCCTCAGGGCGGGTGACGACGACGTTAAGAGCGCGCATGGGCACGTAACCTTCTGGTTCCGTCCGGCCCCCGGGCTAGGCACGCCGAGTCCGCCACGAGACCACCACGCCCGCGGGTGGTGCGCGGTTGTTGGGTAGTGGCTCCGATTCGGGGTGTGCGGGATGGACGAGGTGAACCGCGGCGAGCGGGAGCGGACCCGAAGCGGGCAGAAAACGGAACGCGGGAGCGGCGAAACGGGCACGGCGTGCTCATGGATGCTCGTTCCCGGGAAACGGTGTGCGGTGCATCGAATGCGCCGGTGTCGGATGTCGCAGATGCGAACGACGCGGAGCAATGCCAGGTGGTGGGGTGTCGGCGGTGAGCGGCGGCATATGTGCGGGCGTATTGGCTGTGCTGGGCAACGGGTTCTACGCGCCGGTAGAGAAGTGTTATTTCGCTTCCCATAACCACAAGCAAAGAGGCTGGTGCGGGCAACGCCCATTCCGATAGTCTGGACCAGGCACGGGACCCCGAGGTATCGCATTCATTGCGGCCTTGCGTGATCCGCCCGTGCACTCAATTGGGCTTCCCGTGGTGTCGTTTCCCTTTGCCCTCTGTATTGAGCCGGATACCCAGAGGCTCACGATGCGGGTTCCGGTATTTTCAGGCGTGCCACTTCGTTTGCCGCGTGGAGATCAGATCGGGCTGTTGATTGAATCCAATTCGCGTTGGACGTTCTGTCGCACTCGGATTGTGTGTCGCGAACCTCCACCCCGGCCTGCGTTTCGTCGAGGTGAACAGCGGATTTATGGAAATACTTTTCCATGCCCTCCGTGATCTATCCAGGGCTGCCCCCCACCTGCGTGACCTCGTCGGTCACCTCACCGCCATAGCCGGCCACTTCGGCGGCGGTGATGGGTGGCATGACAGTCGTCCGGCCGGGGGTCGAGGCCGACACCCCCGAGCCCGTGGCTCACCCCCTGACCAGCAGTCGAGCGCTGTCTCTCCTGGATGTGCGGATTCTTTGGGCCGTCGCCGCCGTATTTCCGCCATCCAGCTCGCGGCCAGGCTCCATTTTGGCCAGCAGGGCATCGAGTTCCGGCCGGGTTTAGTCGCCGCTGTGCAAGCGCCGCTGTCCATCCGGGCCGCTCTCGTGCCCCGGACCTGCGTTCTCCGGTGTTCTCGGCGTGGGCGCATGGTCTCCCGGGGTTCGGGGGGGATTTCATCTGGTGGAACCTATGCTTCACCAGCCGGACGGCATTTCGGGCGTTCCGTGTGACCTCCGACGCGTCCGGCCGGTGAGCCGATTTTGCCGCCGTATACAATCGGCGTCCTCGAGGCGGATGTATATAAGGTCCGGCACCTGGACAAGAGCTGACTCGGTCATTCCCTGGAGGCGCTGGGGGCCGGGTAAATTCCTGAAGTTCGCGCGGTAAATTCCAAGAGTCCATGAGCCTCGACTTGCGCCTGCGCGCCCCCGATGGGAATTACCTGTCCCGGGCACGTACCGTCAACGCAGCCAGTCATGGACTGGTTGACAATTCGCGAAGTGCTGGCTTGAATTGCGGCCGTTATGGCGGCGGCGTCGCCGAGAAAAGCGTTTCGATTCTGGTGGACGACTGACGAGAGCAGAGGCTGCCATGTGCGAATCAGAACGAGTGGACACCGGCACTGTCGCCGTCATCGGGGCCGCGCCCGCGGCACCGGTGCGGGCGGAGCGCGATCCGGGTGTACTGGCCGAGCTGACCGGAGTGCCACTGCCCGCGGACCGTACGGTCGAACTGGAGTCGGCGTGGGCGGCCTGCGAGGACGCGGGCATCGGAGCGGACGACCCGGCACGCGTCGGTGTCTACCTGGCCGCCGAGGGCGCGGGCGCGGACGACGCGAGCGAGACGGCGCGTGTGCTCGGCTTCCTCGGCCCGCGCCGGACCGGGCACGACCCCGTCGCCGAGGCGGTCGCCGCCGTGCGGTCCGGTGAGTGTGACCTCGCGCTGGTCGGTGCGGGCGGGGCCTTCGCCGTACTCACGCGCGGGGACAGCGCGCGGACCGCGACCTTCGCCTACCGGCTCGGAACCGACCACGAGTGGCCCGACGGCGTTCCCGCGCTGGTCGAGGCCGCGCTGCGCTCGGGCCGCCCCGGGCCCGGCCGGGCAGCGCCGGACGGGCCCGCCGTCCCGATCACCCTGTCGGCGCACAGCGAGGACGCGTTACGGGCGCGGGCCGCCGATCTGCACGCGCTGCTCGACACCGAGCCGACCCTGCCTCTCGTCGACCTCGCCTTATCCCTCGCGTTATCCCGCTTACCCCGCCCCGCGACCCGGCCCGCGCTCGCACAGCGCGCCGTGTTCGTCGGCGGGGACCGCGCGGCCCTCGCTGACGAACTGCTCGCCGTCAGCGAGGGCCGACCTGTTCCGGGGCTCGCGACCGGAGGTCCAGCGCGGGCCGCGGCGGACGGTATCGCCTTCGTGTTCCCTGGGCACGGGCCGCAGTGGCTGGGCATGGCCGACGATCTGCTGGACGCGTCGCCGGTGTTCGCCGAGCACCTGCACACCTGCGCCGAAGCCCTCACGCCGTTCGTGGACTGGCCCGTGATGGACGTACTGCGCGGCACGGCGGACACGCCGTCGCTGGAACGGCCGGACGTGGGGCAGCCGGCGCTCTGGGCGATGATGGTGTCCCTGTCCGCGCTGTGGCGGTCCTGGGGCGTGTCGCCCGGCGCTGTGATCGGCTCCAGCGTCGGCGAGATCCCGGCCGCGACCGTCGCGGGCGCGCTGTCCATCGAGGACGGTGCGCGGGCCGTGGCCCTGTTCAGCCGGGCGCAGGTGCATCTGCTCGAACGCGGTGTGATGCTGTCCGTGCTGGCGCCCGCCGACGACGTGCGTGAGCGGCTCACCCGCTACGAGGGGCTCGACCTGGCCGCTGTGCACGCCCCCGGCTCGGTCCTGGTCTCCGGGACCGAGGACGAGGCCACCGAACTGCTGGCCGAGCTGGCCGCCGACGGCATCAGAGCCAGGAGCATCGCGATCCGTCTCGCGGCGCACGGCCGCCAGGTCGACTCGGTGCTCGACTTGTTACGCGCCGACCTCGCCCCGATCACGCCCCGCCCGACGGAAGTGCCGATCTACACGGCCACCACGGGCACGAGGGTCGACCCGCTCGCGCTCACCGCGGACCACTGGTGCCGCAATATGCGTGGCACCGCGAACTTCCAGAGCGCCACGCGGGCCGCGCTGGCCGCGGGTCACCGTCTGCTGCTGGAGCCGAGCCCGCATCCCGTCCTCACCAGGGCCGTGCAGGAGACCGCCGAGGACGCCGCCGTGGAGGCCGCCGTCGTCGGCACACTGCGCCGGGGGCGGGGCGGCGCCGACCAGATGGTCGCCGCGCTGGCCGAACTGCACGCGCACGGCGTGCTCCCCGACTGGGAGGCGGTGTTCGCCGGCCGGGACGCACGCGCGGTGCCGCTGCCCGCCTACCCGCTGCACGCGGCGCCCGCGGCCGGCCCCGCCCCGTCGCTGGCCGACCGGCTCGCGGACGCCCCCGACCGCCTGGAACTCCTGCTCGACCTGGTGCGCGGGCAGGTCGCCGCCGTCGTCGGCGGGGACGTCGAGTCCACCGCCCACGTGGACGCGCCGCTGCTGGAGCTGGGCGTCGACTCGGCGGGCGCGGTGGCACTGCGCAACCTGCTGAACGCGGCCACCGGCTTGAAATTGCCGGTGTCGGCGGTGTTCGACAACCCGACGTGCCGAGGTCTCGCCGAGCTCATCAGCCGGGTTCTGCTCGGCGCGCCGGCCGAGGACGACGAGCCGGTGGCTTCCGCCACGGGCGGGGACGACGAGCCGATCGCCGTCGTGGCGATGAGCTGCCGCCTGCCCGGCGGCGTGCGCAGCCCCGAGGAACTGTGGGAGCTGCTGTCCACGGGCGGCGACGGCGTCACCGCGTTCCCCACCGACCGGGGCTGGGACCTGGACGGGCGCTACGACGAGGACGCCGAGCGGGCCGGCGGCTACTACCAGCGCGAGGCCGGTTTCCTGCACGACGTCCACCAGTTCGACTCGGAGTTCTTCGGCATCTCGCCGCGCGAGGCGCTGGCGATGGACCCGCAGCAGCGGCTGCTGCTGGAGATCGCCTGGGAGGCGATGGAGCGGGCGGGCATCGACCCGACGGGGCTGCGGGGCAGCCGGACGGGCGTGTTCATGGGCGCGATGGCGATGGACTACGGACCGAGGCTGCACGAGGCGCCCGCGGACCTGGAGGGCTATCTGCTCACCGGCAACACCGCGAGTGTCGCGTCCGGCAGGCTCTCCTACACGTTCGGGTTCGGGGGACCCGCCATCTCCGTCGACACGGCGTGCTCGTCGTCGCTGGTCGCCCTGCACCTGGCCGTGCAGTCGCTGCGGCGCGGCGAGTGCCCCCTCGCGCTGGCGGGCGGCGTCACGGTCATGCCGTCGCAGGGCATGTTCGTGGAGTTCAGCAGACAGCGCGCGCTGGCCCCCGACGGGCGGTGCAAGGCGTTCTCGGCGAGCGCGGACGGGTTCGGCCTCGCCGAGGGCGCCACGATGGTGCTGCTGGAGCGGCTGTCCGACGCGCGCCGCAACGGGCATCCCGTGCTCGCGCTGATCAAGGGCACCGCGGTCAACCAGGACGGCGCGTCCAACGGCCTCACCGCCCCCAGCGGCCCCGCGCAGCGCAGGGTGATCCGGCAGGCGCTCGCCGACGCGGGCGTACCGGCCGCCGAGGTCGACGCCGTCGAGGCGCACGGCACCGGCACGCGGCTCGGCGACCCGATCGAGGCGGACGCGCTGCTCGCCACCTACGGCCGGGAGCACCCGGCCGACCGGCCGCTCCTGCTCGGCTCGGTGAAGTCGAACATCGGCCACACGCAGGCGGCGTCCGGCGTCGCGGGTCTGATCAAGATGGTGCTCGCGCTGCGGCACGGCGTGCTGCCCAGGAGCCTGCACATCACCGAGCCCACCCCGCACGTGGACTGGTCGTCGGGCGCGGTGTCGCTGGTCACCGAGACCATGCCGTGGCCGCGGGCCGCGCGCCCCCGGCGGGCCGGTGTGTCCTCGTTCGGCATCAGCGGCACCAACGCCCACGCCGTGCTGGAGCAGGCGCCCGACGAGACCCCGGCCACCCTGCCGTCGATGTCGCAGCCGGTTCCGCTGGTGTTCTCCGCGCGCACGGAAGACGCCCTGCGCGCCCACGCCGCCCAGCTCGCCGCCGTCCTGGCCGGGCAGGCGCCCGTCGACGTGGCGGACGCCCTGCTGTCCCGGTCGGTGTTCGACCACCGGGCCGTGGTGGTGGCGGGCGGCGCCGACACGTTGACGGAGGTGGCCCGAGGGGCCGAGTCCGCGCGCACGGCGGTCGGCGTCGCGCGGCCCGTGGGCAAGGTGGCGTTCGTCTTCCCCGGCCAGGGCTCGCAGTGGCTGGGCATGGGCGCCGCGCTGGCCGAGTCGTCGCCGGTGTTCCGCGACGCGCTCGACGCCTGCGCCGACGCGCTCGCCCCGCACGTGGACTGGTCGCTGTGGGACGTCCTGGCCGACGGCGCCGAGCTGGACCGGGACGATGTCGTACAGCCCGCGCTGTTCGCCGTGATGGTGTCGCTCGCCGCGCTGTGGCGCTCCTACGGCGTCGAGCCGGA
Source organism: Streptomyces sp. NPDC102274 (assembly GCF_044766385.1). Taxonomy (NCBI): domain Bacteria; kingdom Bacillati; phylum Actinomycetota; class Actinomycetes; order Kitasatosporales; family Streptomycetaceae; genus Streptomyces; species Streptomyces sp. NPDC102274. The sequence continues at coordinate 167,182 of NZ_JBIWLW010000019.1, forward strand.
CGCGGTGGTGGGGCACAGCCAGGGCGAGATCGCCGCCGCCCATGTCGCGGGCGCGCTGTCGCTGGCCGACGCCGCCAAGATCGTCGCGCTGCGCAGCAAGGCGCTGCTGGCGCTGGCGGGCCGGAGCGGCCTGGTGTCGCTGGCGGAGACGCTCGACGACGTGCGCGAGCGGATCGCGCGGTGGGACGGGCGGATCACGATCGCCGCGGTCAACGGCCCCCGTTCGGTGGTCGTGGCGGGCGACACCGACGCGCTGGACGAGCTGATCGAGTCCTGTGCCGAGGGCGTGCGGGCCCGGCGGGTCCCCATCGACTACGCGTCCCACTCGCCGCACGTCGAGCCCATCCGGGAGGCGCTGTCGACCGTGTGGGCCGGGGTGGAGCCGATGCCCGCGCGGGTACCGATGCTGTCCACCGTCACCGGGGAGTGGCTGACCGGGACGGAGGCGGGCGCGGACTACTGGTACCAGAACCTGCGGAACACCGTGCTGTTCGAGGACGCGACGCGTGGCCTGCTCGACCGGGGCGTCGGTGTGTTCGTCGAGTGCAGCCCGCACCCCGTGCTCACCTTCGGGGTGCGCGAGACGCTGGAGGCGACCGGCGGCGAAGCCGTCGTCATCGGTACGCTGCGCCGCGACGACGGCGACCTTGACCGGTTCCTGCTCTCCGCCGCCGAGGCGTACGTGGAGGGCCTGCCCTTCGACTGGCGCGCCGCGGTGTCCGCCGGACGGCCCGTGGACCTGCCGACCTACCCGTTCCAGCGCAAGCGCTACTGGCTCGACGGGACGGCCCGCCCGACGGCGGGCGGCGACCCCGCGCTGGAGGAGTTCTGGTCCGCGGTGGAGCGGGGCGACCTCGCCGCGACGCTGGACGTGCCCGCCGACGCGCCGCTGACCGACGTCCTGCCCAGCCTGGCCGACTGGCGGCGCCGCAGGCAGGAGCGGTCCGCCGTCGACTCGTGGCGCTACCGGGTCACCTGGCGCCCGCTCGCCGCCGCCACGCCGGCCCTGACCGGCACCTGGCTCGTGGTCGCCTCGCCGTCCGAGGCGGAGCACCCGTGGCGCGCGGCGGCCGTCGACGCGCTGCGCGCCCACGGCGCCGACGTCCTGGAGGTCGACGGCTCGGTGGAGTCGCTGCGCGCCGCGGGCGTCGTGCCCGGTGGCGTGCTGTCCCTGCTGGCGCTGGACGAACGGTCCGACCCCGCGTCGCCGATCGTGCCGAACGGACTGTCCGGTACGCCGGCGCTGGTGCGGGCGCTCGGCGACGCCGGGATCGGCGCGCCGCTGTGGCTGGCCACGACGGGCGCGGTGTCCGTCGGGCGGTCCGACCCGCTGACCAACCCGGCGCAGAGCCAGGTGTGGGGCCTCGGGCTGGCCGTCGGTCTGGAGCACCCGGACCGCTGGGGCGGCATCGTCGACCTCCCCGTGACCCCCGACGTCAGAACCGCGACGCGGCTCGCCGCCGTCCTGGCCGGGCAGGAGGACGAGGACCAGCTGGCGATCCGGGCCTCCGGCGTGTCGGTGCGGCGGATGACCCCGGCCCCTACACCGGCGGAGGCGCCCGCCTGGCGCGCCGGTGGCACCGTACTGATCACCGGTGGCACCGGCGCCATCGGCGGCCACGTCGCCCGCTGGCTGGCGGGCAACGGCGCCGAGCACATCGTGCTGACCAGCCGCAGTGGCGCGGACGCGCCCGGCGCGCGCGAGCTGGAGGCCGAGCTGGCCGCGCTCGGCGTCCGTACCACCGTCGCCGCCTGCGACGCCGCCGACCGCGCCGCACTGGCCAACCTGTTCGCCCGGCTCGACGCCGACGGCACACCCGTCCGCTCGGTCTTCCACGCGGCGGGCACCGTCCCGTCCCTGCCCGTGGCCGACACGGACACCTCGGACCTCGCGTACGCCCTGGCGGCGAAGGCTGTCGGCGCGGCCCACCTCGACGAGCTGTGCGCCGGGCGCGAGCTGGACGCGTTCGTGCTGTTCTCCTCCGGGTCCGCGGTGTGGGGCAGCGGCGAGCTGGGGGCGTACGGCGCCGCCAACGCCTTCCTCGACAGCCTCGCGCAGCGCCGCCACGCCGACGGCCTGCCCGCCACCTCGGTCTCCTGGGGCATGTGGGCGGGCGGGGGGATGGGGACGGGCGACCTGGACGACCAACTGCGCCGCAGGGGCATGCGCCCCATGCGACCGGAACTCGCGGTCGGCGCGCTCGTCACCGCCCTCGCGACGGGCGAGCCGACCCTGACGGTCGCGGACATCGACTGGGCCCGCTTCGCGCCCGGCTTCACGGCGGCCCGCTCGCGCCCGCTGATCAGCGAGATCCCCGAGGTCGTCGCGCTGGCCGCGCAGGACGCGGTGGAACAGCCGGCCTCCGGCGGGGCACTGGCCGAGCGGCTGGCCGGGCTCACCGAGGCCGACCAGCACCGGCTCCTGCTCGACCTGGTCCGCGGCCACGCGGCTGCCGTGCTCGGCCACGACAGCCCCGACGCCGTCACGCCGAACCGGGCGTTCCGCGAGCTGGGCTTCGACTCCCTCACCACCATCGAGGTCCGCAAGCGCCTCAACACCGCCACCGGCGTGCGGCTGCCCACGACCGTCATGTTCGACCACCCGACACCGGACGCGCTCGCCCGTCACCTGCACTCCGTGGTGCTCGGCGAACGGCAGACCGCCGCGTCGGGCCGGACCGCGACCCGTGACGCCGACGAGCCGATCGCGGTGGTGGCGATGAGCTGCCGCCTGCCCGGCGGCGTACGCGGACCCGAGGACCTGTGGTCGTTCATCCTGGCCGGGCACGACGCCGTCGGGCCGTTCCCGGACGACCGGGGCTGGGACACCGACCGGCTGTACACGGCCGACGCGGAGGCCCAGGGCCGCAGCCGCACCCTGGAGGGCGCCTTCGTCGACGACGCGGGCGGGTTCGACGCGGGCTTCTTCGGCATCTCGCCGCGCGAGGCGCTGGCGATGGACCCCCAGCAGCGGCAGGTGCTCGAACTCGCCTGGGAGGCCTTCGAGCGGGCGGGCATCGCCCCGTCCTCGGTGCGCGACAGTCTCACCGGCGTGTTCATCGGCGCCTCGCCGCAGGGCTACGCGGGCACCCTGGAGCAGGCGACGCCCGAGATGGACGGCTACCGGACGACCGGTGACGCGCTGAGCGTCGTGTCGGGCCGGGTCGCCTACGCGCTGGGCCTGCGCGGACCCGCCGTCACCGTGGACACCGCGTGCTCGTCCTCGCTGGTCGCGCTGAACCTCGCGGTGCAGGCGCTGCGGCTGGGGGAGTGCTCGATGGCCCTGGCGGGCGGCACGGCGATCATGGTGACGCCGACGCCCTTCGCCGAGTTCAGCCTGCAGGGCGGGCTGGCCCCCGACGGCCGGTGCAAGCCCTTCGCCGACGCCGCTGACGGCGTCGGCTGGGGCGAGGGAACGGGCCTGGTCCTGCTGGAACGGCTCTCCGACGCACGGGCCAACGGCCATGAGGTGCTCGCCGTCGTCCGGGGTTCCGCGGTGAACCAGGACGGCGCGTCGAACGGCTTGACGGCGCCGAACGGGCCCGCGCAGCAGCGGGTCATCCGCGCGGCCCTCGCGAACGCGGGCCTGTCCGCCTCGGACGTGGACGCCGTCGAGGGCCACGGCACGGGCACCCGGCTCGGCGACCCCATCGAAGCACAGGCGCTGCTGGCCACCTACGGCCAGGACCGCCCCGACGGCCAGCCGCTGCTGCTGGGGGCGCTGAAGTCCAACATCGGCCACACCCAGGCGGCATCGGGCATCGCGGGCGTCATCAAGATGGTGCAGGCGCTGCGGCACGGCGTACTGCCGCGCACCCTGCACCTCGACCGCCCGTCCCGCCATGTGGACTGGACGACCGGCGCCGTGGAACTGCTGGCCGACCACCGGCCGTGGCCGGAGACCGGCAGGCCGAGGCGGGCCGCCGTCTCCTCGTTCGGCGTCAGCGGCACCAACGGGCACGTCATCCTCGAACAGGCCGAGCCCGTCACCCCGGCCCCGGCGGACGAGCCCGACGGCCGGACGCTGGCGTGGGCGCTGTCCGCCCACGACACCGCGGCGCTGCGCGACCAGGCCGCCCGCCTGGCGTCCACCGTGGACGAACGGCCCGAGCTGTCGCCGGTGGACGTCGCCGCGACGCTCGCCGTCGGGCGGGCCGTACTCGACCACCGCACGGTCGTGCTCGGCACCAGCACGCCCGAGCTGCGCGCCGGTCTCGACGCGCTGGCCGAGGGCGCCGACGACGCGGCCGTGGTGCGGGGCGTCCCCGACGCCGGCAGGCTCGCCGTGCTGTTCTCCGGCCAGGGCTCCCAGCGCATCGGCATGGGCCGGGGCCTGTACGAGGCGCACGCCGTGTTCGCCGACGCGCTCGACGAGGTGTTCGCCCACCTCGACCCGCTGCTGGCCGTGCCGCTGCGCGACGTGGTCTTCGGCGACGATCAGGCCGTGCTGGACCACACCGAGTACGCCCAGCCCGCGCTGTTCGCCGTCGAAGTCGCCCTGTACAGGCTGTGGGAGTCCTGGGGCCTGCGGCCCGACGCCCTCGCGGGCCACTCGATCGGCGAACTGGCCGCCGCGCACGTGTCGGGCGTGTTCTCGCTGGCCGACGCCTGCGGGATAGTCGCCGCGCGCGGCGCGCTGATGCAGGCGCTGCCCGCCGGTGGCGTCATGGTCGCGGTGCAGGCCACCGAGGACGAGATCGCGCCGGAGTGCTCCGAGTACGTCGGCATCGCCGCCATCAACGGTCCGGACTCGCTGGTGCTGTCCGGCAGCGAACTGGAGGTGCTCGACCTCGCCGACCGCCTCAAGGCGCAGGGGCGCAAGGTGACCAGGCTGCGGGTCAGCCACGCGTTCCACTCGCCGCTGATGGAGCCGATGCTGGCGGAGTTCCGCCGCGTCGTGGCGGGCGCGACCGCCAACCCGCCCACGCTGCCGATCGTGTCCACGCTGACCGGCGCGCCGGTCGACGCCGGGGAACTGGCCTCGCCGGACTACTGGGTGCGGCATGTGCGCCGGCCGGTGCGGTTCGCCGACGGTGTCACGGCGCTCGTCGCGCAGGGCGTGACGACGATGGTGGAGGTCGGGCCCGGCAGTGTGCTCACCGCGATGGGCCAGGACAGCGCCCCCGACGCCGTGTTCGTGCCGACGCTGCGCTCCGACCGGCCCGAACCGGACGCGCTGACCCTCGCCGCCGCGCAGCTCCACGTCCGGGGCGCGCGGCTGGACCTGGCCGCCGCGCTGGGCAGCCGGGGCAAGCGCGTCGACCTGCCCACCTACGCCTTCCAGCACGACCGGTACTGGCTGACCGCGGCCGTCGCGCCCGCCGGCGACGGGGCGACGGCGGCCCTCGGCATCGCCGCGGGCGACCACCCGCTGCTCCGCGCCGCGGTCGCGCTGCCCGACTCCGACGGCGTCGTGTTCACCGGCAGGCTGTCCACGCGGACCCAGCCGTGGCTCGCCGACCACGGTGTCGGCGACCGGGTGCTGTTCCCCGGCACGGGTTTCCTCGACCTTGCCCTGCACGCCGCGGGCCACTGCGGGCTCGACACGGTCGAGGAGCTGACCCTGCACGCCCCGCTGGTCCTGCCCGAGCGCGGCGGCATCGCCCTGCGGGTCGCGGTCGGCGCGGAGACCGACGGCAGCCGGAACATCCGGGTGCACTCGCGGGCCGAGGACGCCGACCGGGACGCGCCGTGGACCGAGCACGCGACCGGCACACTCACGGCGGGCGACGCGCGCGCGACCGAACCGGCGGCGTGGCCGCCGGAGGGCGCGACGCCGATGGACATCGACAACGTCTACGACCGCTTCACCGAACTCGGCTACGACTACGGGCCCGTGTTCCGCGCGCTGCGCGCGGCCTGGCGCCTCGGCAGCGACGTGTACGTCGAGGTCGCCCTGCCGGACGGGACCGGCGGCGAGGGCTTCAGCCTGCACCCCGCCCTGCTCGACGCCGCGCTGCACGCTCCCGTGCTGCGCGCGCTGGACGAGATCGGCGGCGGCCCCCGGCTGCCGTTCGGCTTCACCGGGGTGGGGCTGCACGCCGTCGGCGCGTCGGCGCTGCGGGTGCGCTGGTCGCCCAAGGGCCAGGACGAGATGTCGCTGGCCATCGCGGACCCGACCGGCCGGCCCGTGGCGACCGTCGAGTCGCTGGTGATGCGGCCGGCGGAGATCCGGAGGGCCGCCTCCCGGACCGCCGACGCCCTGCTCGCGCTGGAGTGGGCGCCCGTCGACGGGACCGGGGACAGGCCGGTCGGGCTCGCCGTGCTCGGTGCGGACGGCCTCGGCGCGGACGGCCTCGGCGTCGGCGCGCCGACCGTCTCCGGCTTCGGCGCCCTCGACGGCGTGACCGACCTGCTCGCCCCCTGCCCCCGACCGTCCGAAGCGGACGGGCAGGCGGCGAGGGAGACGGTGTGCTGGGCACTGGCACTGGCCCAGGACTGGCTCGCCGACGAGCGGACCGCCAACGCCCGCCTGGTGTTCGTGACCCGCGGCGCGGTCGACACCGACTCGCCCGACCCGGCGCAGGCCGCCGTGTGGGGGCTGGTGCGGTCCGCGCAGACCGAGAACCCCGGCCGGTTCGCGCTGGTCGACCTCGACGACACCGAGAAGTCCGCCCTCGCCGTGCCCGCCGCGCTGGCCTCCGGCGAGCCCCAGTCGGTCGTACGGGCCGGGCTGGTGACGGTACCCAGGCTCGCCCGTGCCAGCGCCGACGGTCTGCTCACCCCGCCCGCCGACGGCCCGTGGCGGCTGGACAGCCGGCCGGGCGGCTCGCCGGACGACCTCGCACTGGTCCCGTACCCCGACGCCACCGCGCCCCTCGCGCCCGGCCAGGTGCGCATCGCCGTCCGCGCGGCGGGCCTGGATGTGCGGGACCTGCCGATCGCTCCCGGCGCCTGCCCCGGCGCCGCCGAGCTGGGCAGCGAGGTCGCGGGAGTGCTGACCGAGGTCGGTGCGGAGGTGACCGACCTGGCCGTGGGCGACCGCGTATTGGGCATCGTCACCAACGGCTTCGGGCCGCTGGCGGTCACCGACCGCAGGCTGGTCGCCCCGATGCCCGCCGGGTGGTCCTTCGCGCGCGCCGCGTCGGTGCCGTCGGCGTTCCTCACGGCCTACTACTCCCTGCACGACCTGGCAGGCCTGCGCCGGGGCGAGTCCGTGCTGGTCCACGCCGCGGCGGGTGGTGTCGGCATGGCGGCCGTGCAACTCGCGCGGCACTGGGGCGCGGAGGTGTTCGCGACCGAGAGCCCCGCCACGTGGGACACCGTGCGGGCGGCGGGCGTGCCCGGGTCGCACTTGGCGTCCTCGCACGACACCGACTTCGCGGCGAGGTTCGCCGCCGAGACCGGCGGTCGCGGTGTGAACGTGGTGCTGAACTCGCTGGCGCGGGAGACCGCGGACGCCTCCCTGGAACTGCTGCCCGACGGCGGGCGGTTCATCGAGCTGGGCAAGGCCGATGTCCACGACCCCGACGAACTGCCGCCCGGCGTCGAGTACGCAGCGTGCGACCTGACGCGGCCGGGCCCCGACCGCTTCCAGGAGATGCTGGTCGAGGTGCTGGCGCTGTTCGAGGCGGGCGTGCTGAGCCCCCTGCCGGTGCGCGCCCGGGACGTCCGCCGCGCGCCCGAGGCGTTCCGCCACCTCGGCCAGGCCCGTTACGCAGGCAAGGCCGTGCTGACCGTGCCCGCGCCGACCGACCTGGACCGCCCGGTCCTGGTGACCGGCGGCCTCGGCACGCTCGGCGCGCTGGTGGCCCGGCACCTGGTCGCCGACCGGGGCTTCCGGAACCTCGTACTGGCAGGGCGCAAGGGGTCGGCGACCGAGGGCGCGGAGGGCTTGCGCGACGAACTGGTGGCGCTGGGCGCCGAGGTGACCGTGGTGGCGTGCGACGTGGCCGACCGCGACTCGGTGGCCGCGCTGCTGGCCTCGCTGGACCGGCCGCTCGGCGCGGTCGTGCACGCGGCGGGCGTCGTCGACGACGGCGTGCTGGAATCGCTGACGCCCGAGCGGGTCGACCGGGTGTTCGGCCCGAAGGTCGACGGCCTGCTGCACCTGGACGAGCTGACCAGGGACGCCGACCTTTCCGCGTTCGTCGTCTTCTCCTCGGCGGCCGGGATCCTCGGCACCGCGGGCCAGGGGAGCTACGCGGCCGCGAACGCCGCGCTCGACGCGCTCGTGCGGCGCCGCCGCACACTCGGCCTGCCCGGCGTCTCGCTGGCGTGGGGCATATGGGCTGCCGCGAGCGGCATGACGTCGGGACTCGACGCGGGCGACCGGGCCCGGCTCGGCCGCTCCGGCATCCTCGAACTGCCCACCGAGGACGCGCTCGCGCTGTTCGACGCCGCGGCGGAGGACGACCGCGCCGCACTCGTGCCGGTCCTGCTGGACACCGCCGCGCTGCGCGGGCAGGCGGCGGACGGCACGCTGCCCCCGATGCTGCGGGGCCTGGTCCGCGCCCCCGCCCGCCGCGTCACGGCGGCGCCCCCCGCAGCGACCGCGACGTTCGCCGACACCATCGCCGGCCGGTCCGCCGCGGACCGTGAGCAGACGGTGCTGGACCTGGTCTGCGCACAGGTCGCGGCGGTGCTCGGCCACTCGGCCGACACCCAGGTCGATCCCGGTCGCGCGCTGCGGGACCTCGGGTTCGACTCGCTGACCTCGGTCGAGCTGCGCAACCGGATCACCGCGGCCACCGGGCTCAGGCTGCCCTCGACGCTCGTGTTCGACCACCCGTCGGCCGCCGCGATCACCCGGCACGTACTCACACTGCTCCCGCGCACCGAGCCCGAGCCGGAGACCGGCGTGCTCGACCAGCTCGACCGGCTGGAGAGCGCGCTGTTCGCCCTCGACAACAACGGCACCGCCACGAAGGTGGACCTGCGGCTGCGCGCCCTGCTCGCCAGGTGGGGTGACGCGCGGGCCGGTGACACGGGCGAGGACGTCGAGTCCGACCTCGCCTCGGCCACCGACGACGAACTCTTCGGCTACCTCGACAACGAACTCGAGACCTCGTGACCGGGTCGGACCGCGTCGATCCCGTCCGCACCGCCGTAAGGAGCACACGCCAGATGGAAAACGAGGACAGGCTCCGCGACTACCTCAAGCGGGCCACCACCGATCTGCGCACCACACGCCGACGCCTGCACGAGGTCGAGGAGCGGGAGAACGAGCCCATCGCGATCATCGGGATGAGCTGCCGCTACCCCGGTGGTGTCGAGTCGCCGGAAGACCTGTGGCGGCTGCTGGTCGACGGCGGGGACGCCGTGGTGGAGTTCCCGGCCGACCGCGGCTGGGACGTCGACGCGCTCTACGACCCCGACCCGGAGCACGCGGGCACGTCGATCACCCGGCACGGCGGCTTCCTCCAGGGCGCCGCGGGCTTCGACCCGGCGTTCTTCGGGGTCAGCCCGCGCGAGGCGCTGGCGATGGATCCGCAGCAGCGGCTGCTGCTGGAGACGTCGTGGGAGGCGTTCGAGCACGCGGGCATCGACCCGGTGCGGGCCAAGGACACCAGGACCGGTGTGTTCGCGGGCGTGATGTACAACGACTACGCCGCGCGGCTGCCACAGGCGCCCGAGGGGTTCGAGGGCTTCCTCGCCAACGGCAGCGCGGGCAGCATCGCGTCCGGCCGGATCGCCTACACGCTCGGCCTCGTCGGGCCCGCGGTGACGGTGGACACGGCGTGCTCGTCGTCGTTAGTGGCGCTGCACCTGGCGATGGTGGCGCTGCGCCGCGAGGAGTGCTCTCTGGCACTCGCGGGCGGCGCCACATTCATGTCCACGCCACGCACGTTCGTCGAGTACAGCAGGCAGCGCGCCCTGTCCCTGGACGGCCGGTGCAAGGCGTTCTCGGACAGCGCCGACGGCACCGGCTGGGGCGAAGGCGTCGGCATGCTGCTCGTGGAGCGGCTGTCCGACGCCCGCCGCAACGGCCACCCCGTGCTGGCGGTGGTGCGCGGCTCGGCGGTGAACCAGGACGGTGCGTCCAACGGCCTGACCGCGCCGAACGGACCGTCCCAGCAGACGGTGATCACCCAGGCGCTGGCGAGCGCGCGGCTCACTCCGGCGCAGGTGGACGCGGTCGAGGCGCACGGCACCGGCACCACGCTCGGCGACCCGATCGAGGCACAGGCCCTCATCGCGACCTACGGCGCCGAGCGGGCCGCCGACCGGCCGCTGTGGCTGGGGTCGCTGAAGTCGAACATCGGCCACGCCCAGGCGGCGGCCGGGGTCGGCGGCATCATCAAGATGGTCATGGCGATGCGGCACGGTGTGCTGCCCAAGACTCTGCACGTCGACGAGCCGAGCAGCCATGTCGACTGGTCGGCGGGCACCGTGGCGCTGCTGACCGAGGGGCAGCCGTGGCCGGAGACCGGCGAACCGCGCCGCGCCGGTGTGTCCTCATTCGGCGTCAGCGGCACGAACGCCCACATCATCCTGGAGGAGGCGCCCACCGCCGATCCGGTGTCCACAGTGGACGCCGACCCGCCGGTCACCTCCGTCGCGCCGTGGGTGCTGTCCGCCCGGACCCCCGACGCGCTGCGCGCGCAGGCGGGCCGCCTCCTGTCCGCCGTGGAGGGTTCCGCCGACTTCGACCCTGTGGGTGTCGGCTTCTCGCTGGCTACGACACGATCCGTGTTCGAGCACCGCGCCGTGCTGCTGGCCGAGGACCGGGCCACCACCACCGACCGGCTCGCCGCTCTGGCTGAGGGGCGGGGTGGTGCGGGTGTTGTGGTGGGTGAGGCGGGGTCGCATCGGTTGGGTTTTCTGTTCTCGGGTCAGGGTTC